>NZ_PSVZ01000009.1:0-120473 GCF_002932315.1 Rathayibacter sp. AY1C9 | reverse complement strand
ACCCCGCCGCCCACCGCGTCCGGGTCGCTGCACATCGGGCACGTCTTCTCCTACACGCACACCGACGTCGTCGCGCGGTTCCAGCGGATGCGCGGCAAGAGCGTCTTCTACCCGATGGGCTGGGACGACAACGGCCTGCCCACCGAGCGCCGCGTGCAGAACTACTACGGTGTGCGCTGCGACCCGACGCTCCCCTACGAGTCCGGCTTCACGCCTCCGTTCGAGGGCGGCGACAACAAGAGCAGCAAGGCCGCCGACCAGAAGCCGATCTCGCGCCGCAACTTCGTCGAGCTGTGCGAGCGCCTCACCGTCGAGGACGAGAAGCAGTTCGAGGACGTCTGGCGGGCCCTCGGCCTGTCCGTCGACTGGTCGCAGAGCTACCGGACCATCGGCGACGAGTCGCAGGCCGCCTCGCAGCGCGCCTTCCTCCGCAACCTCGCCCGCGGCGAGGCCTACCAGGCGCAGGCCCCGACGCTCTGGGACATCACCTTCCGGACCGCCGTCGCCCAGGCGGAGCTCGAGGACAAGGACCAGCCCGGCGCCTACCACCGCCTCGGCTTCCACCGCGACGGCGGCGAGGACGTCTTCATCGAGACGACCCGTCCCGAGCTGCTGCCCGCCTGCGTCGCCCTCGTCGCGCACCCCGACGACGAGCGCTACCAGGCGCTGTTCGGCACCACCGTCCGCACGCCGCTCTTCGACGTCGAGGTCCCGGTGCTCGCGCACCACCTCGCGCAGAAGGACAAGGGCTCGGGCATCGCGATGATCTGCACCTTCGGCGACATCACGGACGTGGTCTGGTGGCGCGAGCTCGACCTGCCCAACCGCGCGATCATCGGCTTCGACGGCCGCCTGATCTCGGAGGCTCCCGCCGCGATCACGAGCGACGCGGGCCGCGCCGCGTACGAGCAGCTCGCCGGCAAGACCGTCTTCTCCGCGAAGCAGGCCGTCGTGGCGCTGCTGAAGGAGTCCGGCGAGATGGTCGGCGACCCGCGCCCCATCACCCACCAGGTCAAGTTCTTCGAGAAGGGCGACAAGCCGCTCGAGATCGTGTCGACCCGCCAGTGGTACATCGGCAACGGCGCTCGCGACGCGGTGCTCAAGGAGCGCCTGCTGGAGCTCGGCCGCGACGTGCGCTTCGTGCCGGAGTTCATGCGCGTCCGCTACGAGAACTGGGTGAACGGCCTCTCCGGCGACTGGCTGATCTCGCGCCAGCGCTTCTTCGGCGTGCCGATCCCGGTGTGGTACCCGCTCGACGGCGACGGCAACCCCGTCTTCGACTCCCCGATCGTGCCGGACGAGGCGGCGCTGCCGGTGGATCCCTCCAGCGACCCGGCCCCCGGCTACTCGGAGGACCAGCGCGGAGCGGCGGGCGGCTTCCAGGGCGAGCTCGACGTGATGGACACCTGGGCGACCTCCTCGCTGACCCCGCAGCTCGCGGGCGGCTGGGAGCGCGACGACGAGCTCTGGCAGCTGGTCGCTCCCTACGACCTGCGCCCGCAGGGCCAGGACATCATCCGCACCTGGCTCTTCTCTACCCTCCTGCGCTCGCAGCTCGAGGACGGCCGCGCCCCGTGGAGCACGGCGACCGTGTCCGGCTTCATCGTCGACCCCGACCGCAAGAAGATGTCGAAGTCGAAGGGCAACGTGGTCACTCCCGCCGCGATGCTCGAGCAGCACGGCTCGGACGCGGTCCGCTACTGGGCCGCCTCCTCGCGCCTGGGCACCGACGCGGCCTTCGACCCGCAGAACCCGACGCAGATCAAGATCGGCCGCCGACTGGCGATCAAGATCCTCAACGCGGCGAAGTTCATCCACGGCTTCCCTCTCGCCGAGGGCGCCGAGGTCACCGACCCTCTCGACCTCAGCATGCTGGCCACCCTCGACACCGTGGTCGCCGACGCGACGACGGCGCTCGAGAACTACGACCACGCCCGCGCCCTCGAGACGACGGAGGCGTTCTTCTGGACGTTCTGCGACGACTACCTGGAGCTGGTGAAGGAGCGCGCGTACAGCGAGGACGGCGCGTCCGCCGCCGCCGCCCTGCACCGGGCGCTCGACGTCCTCCAGCGCCTGTTCGCGCCGTTCCTGCCGTTCGCGACGGAGGAGACCTGGTCGTGGTCGCACGACGACTCGGTGCACCTGCGCCCCTGGCCGGCCGTCGAGGGCCTGGGCGGCGACCCCGCCGTCCTGGCCGCGGCGAGCTCGGTCCTCACGGCCATCCGGCGCGCGAAGACCGATGCGAAGGCCTCGCAGAAGACGCCGGCCCGCTCCGCCCTGGTGACGGCGCCCGCCGAGCTCGTCGCGTCTCTCCGACTCGCCGCGGGAGACCTCGCGGCCGTCGGCAGGATCGCGACGCTCGACTTCGCCGAGGGCGACGCCCTCGCGGTCGGCATCGAGCTCGAGACCGAGGCGTAGCGCCGCTCCCGGGAGGCGGGAATGGTCCCGCCTCCCTCCCCACCGTCGAGAGGACCCCTCCCATGCAGCTCGGAACCCGCTGGTCGGTCGGCCAGGTGCCGCCGCAGACCCTCCCCGAGATCGTCGTCACCGCCATCGGCGACGTCGAGGGCGAGCTCACCGCGGCCGGCACGGCGACCGCCGACTGGCGCTGGACGCTCACCTGGCTCGAGGGCAGGCCCGTCCTCGAACTCGACGACGGCACGACGATCACCTACCGTCCTGACGAGGACGCTGCCTACATCACGCAGCCGCAGGGCCGCGTGGAGGGCGAGGACGACGACGACTGGGGCTGACGCCCCTTCGCGGCGCGGTCGTCGAGTCCGGTGAGCGCGCGCGTCCTGCGATCCTGAGTCGGAGCCCGCTCCCCCGCTCGCGCTCTAGGCTCGCAGGATGAGCGCACCCGATCCCGTCGCCGTCCTGCTCGAGCCGAGCGGACTCCCCCACGGGCTCCCCGACTTCGCCGCCGTCGACCCCGAGGCCTACCGCCCGGCGTTCCTCGAGGCCCTCCGCCGGCACCGCGCCGAGATCGACGCGATCGCCGGCGCCTCCGAGCCGCCGACCGTCGAGAACACCCTCGTCGCCCTCGAGCGGGCGGGCCGCGAGCTGCGCCGGGTGAGCGCCGTCTTCTTCACTGTCGCCGCCTCCGACCGCACTCCGCTCACCGACGCTCTGGAGGCCGAGCTCGCTCCGCTGCTCTCGGCCCACAGCGATGCGATCAGCCTCGACCCGCGCCTGTTCGCCCGGCTCCGCGCTCTCGCCGAGCAGTCGACGGAGCTCGACCTCGACGCCGAGACGGCCTACCTCCTCGAGCGGAGGATCACCGGGTTCGAGCGCTCCGGTGCGCTCCTCGACGACGCGGGGAAGGCACGGCTCGGCGAGCTGAACGAGCAGCTGTCGACCCTGACCACGCGCTTCGAGAAGGACCTGCTCGCCGAGTCGAACGACCGGGTCGTCCTCCTCGACGACGTCGCCGGCCTCGACGGGCTCGACGAGTCCGACGTCTCGGCCGCCGCGCGCGCCGCCGCCGACCGCGGCGTCGACGGCTGGCTGATCACCCTGCCCCTCTACTCCGGACACCCCTGGCTCGCGCGTCTGCGCGACCGCGGCGTCCGCGAGCGCGTCCTGCGCGCCTCCGTCGGCCGCGGTGCGGAGGGCGGGCCGCACGACACCACCGCGACCCTGCAGCGGATCGTCGCGCTGCGGGCCGAGCGCGCAGCTCTGCTGGGCGCGGCCTCGCACGCCGAGTTCGTGATCTCGGGCCAGACCGCGGGCTCGCCGGAGCGCGTCCTGTCGCTGCTGCACGAGCTCGCCGCTCCCGCCGCCCGGAACGCGAGGATCGAGCTCGAGCGGATGCAGGCCTCCGCCGACGCCGAGCAGGACGCCGCCGGAGCGCCGCGCTTCACGATCGAGGCGTGGGATCGTGGCTACTACGAGGAGCGCGTGCGGTCGGAGAGCTACTCCGTCGACTCCAGCGCACTGCGTCCCTTCTTCGAGCTGGAGCGGGTGCTCCGGCACGGCGTGTTCGCCGCCGCCACCGGTCTCTACGGCGTCCGCTTCTCGGAGCGGAGCGACCTGGCCGGCTACAGCGAGCACGTCCGCGTGTTCGAGTTGCACGAGGAGGCCGGGACCCCGCTGGGCCTGTTCCTGCTCGATCCCTTCACCCGCGACTCGAAGCGCGGCGGGGCGTGGATGAACTCCCTGTCCAGCCGCACCTCGCTGCTCGGCGACTCCGCCGTCGTCGTGAACAACCTGAACCTGTCGGCTCCGGGCCCGGGCGAGCCCGCCCTTCTCAGCCTCGACGAGGTGGAGACGCTCTTCCACGAGTTCGGGCACGCCCTGCACGGCCTGTTCGCGAGCACGCGGTACCCGCGCTTCGCCGGTACCGCGGTGTTCCGGGACTTCGTCGAGTTCCCGAGCCAGGTGAACGAGACGTGGGTGCGCCGCCCCGGGCTCCTCGCCGAGTACGCCCGCCACGTCGAGACCGGCGAGGCCCTGCCCGCGGGGACCGTCGAGCGCCTCGAGGCGTCCGCGCTGTGGGGCGAGGGCTTCGCGACGAGCGAGTACCTGGCGTCCGCCCTGCTCGACCTCGCCTGGCACTCCCTGCCGGCCCCGGTCGAGCCGCGCGACGCGGCCGCCTTCGAGCGCGACGTGCTCGACGGCGCGGGCCTCCTCCTTCCCGCCGTGCCGCCCCGCTACCGCAGCACGTACTTCGCGCACGTCTTCTCCGGCGGCTACTCCGCGGGCTACTACTCCTACATCTGGAGCGAGATCCTCGACGCGGACACGGTCGAGTGGTTCGAGGAGAACGGCGGCCTCGACCGCTCGGCGGGCGAGCGCTTCCGCCGCGGGGTACTCGAGCTCGGCGGCTCCCGCGATCCGCTCGACGCGTACCGCGCGTTCCGCGGGCGGGATGCGCGGACCGAGCCGCTGCTCGCGCGCCGCGGCCTCCTCTAGCGGCGCCGGGGGACGAGCCAGGCGAGGAGGACGAGTCCCACGACCAGGCCCCAGAAGGCCGAGCCGATCCCCGCGATGGTCGTGCCGGAGGCGGTGACCAGGAGCGTCGCCGCCGCCGGCAGCCGCAGCCGCGCGTCCTCCACAGCGGCCTGCACCGCCGACACGAACACCCCCAGCAGCGCCAGACCGGCGACCGCCTCGATCAGCAGCGGGCTCGCGGAGGACACCAGCGCGGCGGCCGCTCCGGCGAACACGCCCAGCACGAGGTAGGAGGCGCCCGCCGAGACCGAGGCGACCCAGCGCTGCTCCGGCCGCGGCGAGGCCTCGGGACCCGCGGTCAGCGCGGCGCTGAGCGCGGCGTAGTTGATCGGCACGCCGCCGAAGATCGCCGAGACCCCGGAGAGAGCACCGGTCGAGACGATCCCGGGACGCGAGTGGGCCGCGAAGCCGAAGCTCGTCAGCACCGCGATGCCCGGGATGTTCTGCCCGGCCATGGTGACCACGTAGAGCGGCAGGCCGATCCCGACCATCGCTCCGATCTCGAACACCGGAGCGACGAACTGCGGCACGGGGAGCAGCGGCGCACCGGCGAGTGCCGCGCCGTCCGTCACGATCAGCAGCACGATCGCCAGGGCGATCGCGGCCGGCACCGCCCAGCGGGGCAGGAGCCGCAGGAGCAGCAGCCAGAGCAGGATCACCGGCAGCGCGAGCGCGGGGATCTCGACCGCCGCGCGCACCGGCGCCAGGACGAGCGGGAACAGGATGCCCGCGAGCATGGCGTTCGCGAGCGGCCGCGGGATGCGCGCGACGAGCCTCCCGAGCGCCGGCCACAGCCCGGTGACCACCAGCAGAGCGGAGGCGACCAGGAACGCCCCGACCGCGCGGTCGAAGCCGCCGGGGAGCGTCGCGGTCGCGGCCAGCAGGGCGGCGCCCGGCGTGCTCCAGGCGAAGGTCATCGGCACGCGGTAGCGGATGCTCAGCACAATGCAGAGGACCCCCTGCAGCACGCAGACGGCGAGGAGGCCCGACGCGGCCTGCACGTCGGTGGCGCCCACCGCGACCACCCCGGCGAGCACGATCGCGAACGAGCTCGAGAAGCCGGTCAGGGCGGCGACGATCCCGGCGAGCAGCGGCTGGACGATGGCGGAGCCTCCCGGAGGATCGACCGGCACCGAGGCGACCGGACGCGCCGTCGGCGCGCCCCGCCAGGTTAGGGAAGCGGGAGCGCCTCGCCCGACGATCCGCCGGGCCAATCGCGGTGAACTGGCAGAGCGGGGCGGGGAGCGACTAGGCGCTCTTCTCCTGGCGACGGGGAGCGTGGGGCACGATCGTCGGGGCCGCGTTGTCGAGCACCGCGGCGCGGGTGACGACGACGCGCGCCACCTCGTCCGAGGAGGGCACCTCGAACATGATCGGGCCGAGCACCTCCTCGAGGATGGCGCGCAGTCCGCGAGCTCCGGTCTGGCGGAGGACCGCCAGGTCCGCGATGGCCTCGAGAGCGCCCCGGTCGAACTCGAGCTCGACGCCGTCGATCTCGAACATCCGCTGGTACTGCTTCACGAGCGCGTTGCGCGGCTCGGTGAGGATCTGCATGAGCGCGTCCTGGTCGAGCTGCGTGACCGTCGTGACGACGGGGAGGCGCCCGATGAACTCGGGGATCAGCCCGAACTTGTGCAGGTCCTCCGGGAGGACCTCGCTGAAGATGTTGATCTCGTCTTCCTTGTTGTGCAGCGGGGCGCCGAAGCCGATGCCGCGCTTGCCCGCCCGCGACGAGATGATGTCCTCGAGTCCGGCGAAGGCGCCGGCGACGATGAAGAGGACGTTCGTCGTGTCGATCTGGATGAACTCCTGGTGCGGGTGCTTCCGCCCGCCCTGCGGGGGCACGGAGGCGACGGTGCCCTCGAGGATCTTGAGCAGCGCCTGCTGCACTCCCTCGCCCGAGACGTCGCGCGTGATCGAGGGGTTCTCGGCCTTCCGCGCGATCTTGTCGACCTCGTCGATGTAGATGATGCCGGTCTCGGCACGCTTGACGTCGTAGTCGGCGGCCTGGATGAGCTTGAGGAGGATGTTCTCGACGTCCTCGCCGACGTAGCCCGCCTCGGTGAGGGCCGTGGCGTCCGCGACGGCGAAGGGCACGTTGAGGCGCTTCGCGAGGGTCTGGGCGAGGTAGGTCTTCCCGCAGCCCGTGGGGCCGATGAGCAGGATGTTGCTCTTGGCGATCTCGACCTCGTCGTGGATCGCGTCGGCGGCGGTGATGGTGTTGCGGGCCCGCACGCGCTTGTAGTGGTTGTACACGGCGACGGCGAGGGCCTTCTTGGCCTGCTCCTGCCCGATCACGTACTCCTCGAGGAAGCCGAAGATCTCCTTCGGCTTCGGGAGGTCGAACTCGTGGCTCGTCTCCTCGCTCGACTCGGAGAGGCGCTCCTCGATGATCTCGTTGCAGAGCTCGACGCACTCGTCGCAGATGTAGACGCCCGGTCCCGCGATGAGCTGCTGGACCTGCTTCTGGCTCTTGCCGCAGAAGGAGCACTTCAGCAGGTCGGCGCTTTCGCCAATACGTGCCACGGGGATGCCCCACTTCCTTGTCGTGCGTCTGTCGTGCGTCGGTCGGTCGTGCAACGGAGCCCGGAGCTCCGGCCGGTGCGAGCGGGACGAGCCCCCTGACACTGCTCCGAGCCTAGCCGCTGAGCCGCGAGGGCTCGGAAGGCGGGCCGGATTCGCCGTGCCTTGCGCCTCGTGTGGCGCTTTGCTACGGCGACGGAGGACGCAGAGAGGGGCCGGGCGGCGGATCGCTCCGCCACCCGGCCCCTCCTGGACGCCCTACGCCGTGAGAGCCGGGAGGCTCTTGCGGCTGGTGAGCACCTGGTCGATCAGCCCGTACTCGAGCGCGTCGCTCGCGCCGAGGATCTTGTCGCGGTCGATGTCCTTCTTGACCTGCTCGATCGAGCGGTTCGAGTGGTGCGACAGCGTCTCCTCGAGCCACTCGCGCATGCGCATGATCTCGGCGGCCTGGATCTCGATGTCCGAGGCCTGGCCCCCGCCCTGCTGCACGGCGGGCTGGTGGATGAGGATGCGCGCGTTCGGCAGCGCGAGGCGCTTGCCGGGCGTTCCCGCGGCGGTGAGCACGGCGGCGGCCGAGGCGGCCTGGCCGAGCACGACCGTCTGGATGTGCGGGCGGATGTACTGCATCGTGTCGTAGATCGCCGTCATCGCGGTGAAGGAGCCACCGGGCGAGTTGATGTACATGACGATGTCGCGGTCCGGGTCCTGGCTCTCGAGCACGAGGAGCTGGGCCATGATGTCGTCCGCGGAGGCGTCGTCGACCTGGACTCCGAGGAAGATGATGCGGTCCTCGAAGAGCTTGGCGTACGGGTCCTGGCGCTTGTAGCCGTAGGCCGTGCGCTCCTCGAACGTGGGGAGGATGTAGCGCGAGGACGGTGCGGCTCCGGAGCCGAACGCCGTTCCGCCGAAGGTGGGTGTGGTCATTGTCTGTTCCTGATCTCTCGGCGCGTTCGCTGGACTACTCGTCGATGGCGGTTCCGCCACCGCCGGCCACGTCGGTCGCCGACGAGCGGATGTGGTCGACGAAGCCGTAGGCGAGGGCCTCCTCGGCGCTGAACCAGCGGTCGCGGTCGCCGTCCTCGTTGACCTGCTCGACGGTCTTGCCGGTCGCCTTGGCGGTGATCTCGGCGAGGCGCTTCTTCATGTCGAGGATGAGCTGCGCCTGGGTCTGGATGTCGGAGGCCGTGCCGCCGAAGCCGCCGTGCGGCTGGTGGAGGAGCACCCGCGCGTTCGGGGTGATGTAGCGCTTGCCCTGGGTTCCGGCGGTGAGGAGCAGCTGGCCCATGGAGGCCGCCATCCCGATGCCCACGGTCACGATGTCGTTCGGGACGAACTGCATCGTGTCGTAGATCGCCATGCCCGCGGTGATGGAGCCGCCGGGCGAGTTGATGTAGAGGTAGATGTCCCGCTCGGAGTCCTCGGCTGCCAGGAGCAGGAGCTTCGCGGCGATCTCGTTCGCGTTCTCGTCGCGCACCTCGGAACCGAGCCAGATGATCCGGTCCTTGAGCAGGCGGTCGAAAACACTGTTGGGCATAACCATGTCGGCCATGTATTGCTCCGTTTCAGTTGTCGCTTCGGAGGCGAATCTATCGGACGCCGCCAGGCCGATCCGGCCGTGTTCGCCCGGGGCGGAGCGGGAGTCGCCCGTGTTCGCCCGGGGCGGACCGGAGCCCCGCAACGAGAGGAGCCGCCCTCCGACGGATCGGGGGGCGGCTCCTGACGTGCTCGCGGCGACTACTCCGCGGCCGGGGTCTCCTCGGCGGGAGCGGCGGCCTTCTTCTTGGCCGGCGCGCGCTTCTTCTTGGGGGCCGGGGCTGGCTCCTCCTCGGCGGCGGGCTCCTCGGCGACGGGCTCGGCGGGGACCTCGGCGTCGGCGGCGGCCTGAGCCTCCTCCGCGACCTCGGTCTCGTCCGAGGCGACGGCCTCGTCGGAGGCCTCGACGGCCTCGTCGTCACCGGGGACCGCGGTGAACGCGGTCAGGTCGACGGCGTTGCCCTCGGTGTCGGTGACCTTCGCCTTGCCGAGGACGATCGCGAGCGCCTTGTTGCGGGCGACCTCGCCGACCATCTGGCCGATCTGGTTGTTCTCGGACAGGATCTTGATGAACTCGTTCGGCTCCATGCCGTACTGCGCCGCACCCTGGATGAGGTACTGCGTGAGCTCGTCCTGGCTGACCTGGACCTTCTCCTGCTCGACGACGTGGTCGAGGAGGATCTGGGTCTTGAAGGTCTTCTCGCTGGCCTCCTTGACCTCGGCGCGGTGCTCGTCGTCCTCGAGGCGGTTCTCGCCCTCGAGGTGGCGGTGCACCTCGTCCTCGACGAGACCGGCGGGCACGGGGACCTCGACGAGGGCGAGCAGCGCCTCGACGAGCTTCTCGCGGGCCTCGCCGCCCTGCCCGAAGGTCTTCTGCTGAGCGGCCTGCTCCTTGAGCGACTCGCGCAGCTCCGCGATGGTGTCGAACTCGCTGGCGATCTGCGCGAAGTCGTCGTCGGCCTCGGGGAGCTCGCGCTCCTTGACGGCGGTGAGCGCGACGGCGATCTCGGCCTGCTCGCCGGCGTGGTCGCCGCCGAGCAGCGGAGCGGTGAACGTGGTGCTCTCGCCCGCGGTGAGCGAGTCGAGCGCCTCGTCGATGCCCTCGATCAGCTCGCCCGAGCCCAGCTCGTACGAGATGGCGTTGGCGGTGTCGACCTCGACGCCGTCGATGGAGGCGACCAGGTCGATCTGCGCGAAGTCGCCGGTCTTCGCCGGGCGGTCCACGGTGACCAGGGTGCCGAAGCGGCTGCGGAGCTTGTCCAGCTCGGCGTCGACGTCGGCGTCGGTGACCTCGGCCGCCTCGACGGTGAGCTCGATGCCGTCGTAGTCCGGGACGGTGATCTCGGGGCGCACGTCGACCTCGATGGCGAGCTCGAGGTCGCCGGTGAAGTCCTTGTCGCTCGGCCAGGCGACGATGTCGGCCTGCGGGCGGCCCAGGGGGCGGACCTCGGTCTCGCGGACGGCCTCGCGGTAGAAGCCGTCGAGGCCCTCGTTGACCGCGTGCTCGAGCACCGCGGCCTTGCCGACGCGCTGGTCGACGATGGCGGGCGGGACCTTGCCCTTGCGGAAGCCGGGGACGTTGATCTGCTCGGCGATGTGGCCGTAGGCGTGCGTGATGCTGGGGCCGAGCTCGTCCGGGGTGACCGAAATCGCGAGCTTCACGCGGGTCGGGCTCAGCTGTTCTACCGTGGTCTTCACGTGAGGGGATCTCCTGTGCTGGTTGGTGTCGGCGCCGGATGACGGTCGTCACGGGTCGATGTCGTCACGATGAGTACTCGTGGTCGGGGCGACAGGATTCGAACCTGCGACCTCCCGCTCCCAAAGCGGGCGCTCTAGCCAAGCTGAGCTACGCCCCGGATGCGCGGGCCTGGGCACCGTGCGTGAGACTCTCGTCGAGCCGTCCCCGCACGTGCGCTTGCGCGACACGCCGAAATGGCCTTCGCAAGTGTACTGCACCGCGGCAGCGGCGACCGGAACCGCGCGGCGGAGGACGACCGGGGTGTCCACGGTGCTCGCGCGATGTACTACGCTGTCCTGGTGCCCGGTCGAGAGACCCGGTCGCACCGGTTCGCGGTCGTCAGACCAGCGATTCGGGGCTGTAGCTTAGTGGTAAAGCCTCTGTCTTCCAAACAGATGATGCGAGTTCGATTCTCGTCAGCCCCTCTCCTCTCGAAGAGCCCCGGATGTCCGGGGCTCTTCGTCGTTCCGGGCGTGCTCAGCCGACCGCGCCGCGGTGCTCCTCCGTCAGGGCGAGGTACGAGGCGGCGTTCCGGCGGATGCCCTCGCGCTCCTCCTCCGTCAGCTCCCGCCGGACCCTCCCGGGGACGCCCGCCACGAGCGAGCCCGGCGGGACGACCGTCCCCTCGAGGACGACGGCGCCCGCGGCGATCAGCGAGCCGGTGCCGATGACGGCCCCGTTCAGGACGGTCGCGCTCATGCCGACCAGCACGTCGTCCTCGAGGGTGCAGCCGTGCAGCACGGCGTTGTGCCCGACCGAGACTCCGGCGCCGATGACCGCGTCGTAGTCGGCGTCGACGTGGACGACGACGCCGTCCTGGAGGTTGCTGCCGGCGCCGAGCTCGATCCGCGCGTGCTCCGCGCGCAGGACGGCGCCGTACCAGACGCTCGCCCGCTCCCCCAGGCGCACGGAGCCGATCACGGTGGCGCCCGGAGCGACCCACGCGGTGTCGGCGATCTCCGGGGCGCGTCCCCCGGTCAGGGCGAGGACGCGGGCGCCCTCCGCAGGACTCGACGGCATCGGGTTCTCCTCTTCTCCGGTGGTCAGCGCCCGGCGCGCAGGAAGGCGAGGACCGCCAGCACCCGCCGGTGGTCGGAGCCCGAGTCCTCGAGCCCGAGCTTCTGGAAGATCGCGGTCACGTTCTTCTCCACGGCGCCCACGCCGACGAAGAGAGCGGAGGCGATGCCCGCGTTCGTGCGCCCCTGGGCCATCTGCTCCAGCACCTCCCGCTCCCGCGGGGTCAGCGAGGCGAGCGGGTCGCGGTTGCGCTGCAGGAGCGAGGCGACGACCTGCGGGTCGAGGACTGTTCCGCCCGCTGCGACGCGCTCGACGGCGTCGCGCAGCTCCTCCACGGAGGCGACCCGGTCCTTCAAGAGGTAGCCGAGTCCGCCGTCGCCGGAGCCGAGCAGCTCCTGCGCGTAGGTGACCTCGACGTACTGGCTGAGCAGCAGAACCGACACCTGCGGGTAGCGCCGGCGGATCTCCAGCGCCGCGCGGACGCCCTCGTCGCGGAAGGTCGGCGGCATCCGGACGTCGAGCACGGCGACGTCGACCCCGGCCGGGTCCCGCGCCAGATCGGCGAGCAGGGCGTCCGCGTCCCCGAAGGCGCCGACGGAGGCGAACCCCGCGTCCTCGAAGAGGCGGACCAGGCCCTCGCGCAGGAGGACCGAGTCCTCGGCGATGGCGACGCGGATCACGGGCACGCCCTCAGGATAGGGCGGCCGGGCGGTAGGGGACGTGCACCCCGACCGTGGTCGGCCCGCCGACCGGCGACTCCACGCTCAGGATCCCGCGCAGGCCCCGGACGCGCCCGCCGACCCCCTCGAGACCGTGACCGGCGACCGGCGACGCCCCGCCGACTCCGTCGTCCACCACCCAGGCGTCGAGCCATCGCTCCCCCGGAGTGCCGGAGTCGCGGGTGTCGAGGTGCACCCGCACCGATCGGGCACGGGAGTGCTTGGAGGCGTTGGCGAGCAGCTCGGCGACGACGAAGTAGACGCTGCGCTCGACCTCGGGCGGGACGTCCGCCACGGGGTGCTCGGTGAGGACCTCGACCGGCACCGGGCTGAGCTCGGCGAGCGAGTGCACCGCCGCCTCGAAGCCCCGGTCCTGCAGGATCGGCGGCGCCACTCCGCGGGAGAGGGCGCGCAGCTCGTCGAGCGCGGCGCGCACGTGCTCGCGAGCCTCGTCGACCAGGCGGGCGGCGGACTCCGGGTCGGCGGCGAGTCGGTTGCGGGCCGAGGCCAGGTCCATCTGGACCCGGATCAGGCGCTGCTGCGGGCCGTCGTGTATGTCGCGCTCGAGCCGGCGCAGCGCGCGGTCCTCGGCGGCGACGGCTGCGCCGCGGGAGGCGCTCAGCTCGGCGACCTCGCGCTGGAGCGCCTCCGACTCCCACGGGCCGAGCAGGAGACGGTCGACCAGCCAGTGCAGGAGGGAGAGGCCGCGGGTGGCGAACGGCAGGGTCGAGACGAAGAGGACGGTCGTGGCGACCGTCGCCGCGGCGACCAGTCCCGCCGGAGGCTGCGGGGCGCCCAGCAGAGCTGCTCCGCTCTCGGCCAGCAGGCGGGCCGGACCGGGGGCCCCCGTGAGCGCGGCGGCCACCGTGCCCGGGCCCGCCCAGGTCCACAGCGCGAGGAGCAGTCCGGACAGCAGCGCGAGCACCGGAGCCACGACGAGCGTGTGCAGGAGAGCGAGCCAGTAGTGCCCGTCGATCACCGGACCGTAGAGGGCGAAGGTCGAGGGAGTGACGGCGGAGGGCGGTCGCCGCCACTGCGGCCGGGGGACGGCGGGCCGTCCGGCCAGCACGTCGAGGCCGACGGCGGCCTGCGAGAAGAAGCGCGCCGTGTAGAGGGCGGCGGGCAGGAACACCAGGCCGATCAGGACTCCGACGAGCCCGAGCGCGACGGCCAGCGCGACGCCGGCGCAGAAGGCGCCGAGGAGCGCGACCGGGATCGCGGCCACCAGCGCGAGCACCTCCCGGGGCAGTCCGCGCCAGAGCCGGAGGTAGGCGCGCGAGGCCTCGCCGAGGGCCGTCGATACTCCGCTCATCCGCGCCTCCTGTCCGCTCCCGCCGCCGCCGCGACCCGGTCGAGCGTACCGGCGGCACGGCTCCGGGCACCCGGGGGGAAGCCCCCGTGACGCCCCTCCGCGACAGAGGTGAGCCTGTCCTTCACCGGAATGAGCCGAGCCTGCGCTTCCTTGCGGCGCCGAGGGATCTGCGTACTGTTGACGATCAGTCACCCCCTCTCGAAAGGACCAGACGATGTCCACCACGTCCGTCACGTCGCTCACCTCGTCGAACCCGGATGTCGCATCCGGAGTCGCCCAGTTCCTCAGCCCCGTCGTCGTCGAGATGACCGCGCTCGCCGTCAACGGCAAGCAGGCGCACTGGCACGTCCGCGGCGCCAACTTCATCGGCGTCCACGAGCTGCTCGACGCGATCGTCGGCCGCGCCATCGAGTGGGCCGACCTCGCCGCGGAGCGCGTCGTCGCCCTCGGCCTCCCGGTCGACGCCCGCATCCAGACCGTCGCCTCGGCGACGCAGTCCGAACCCCTCACCCCCGGCTTCCAGCGCTCCGAGAACGCGATCGTCGAGATCATCCGCCAGATGGACGTCGCCATCGCGACCGTCAACACGGCGATCGCCGAGCTCGCCGAGATCGACGCGAGCAGCCAGGACGTCGCGATCGAGATCGGCCGCGGCCTCGAGAAGGACCGCTGGTTCCTCTTCGCCCACGTCAGCGAGAGCTGAGCACCACGCCTCGACCGGCCCGCGGATCCTCGGATCCCGCGGGCCGTCGTCGTTCCCCGGCCCGTCCGCGCGATCCGGAGCAGCCGGAGTCGCGACGGGCGCGGGTCAGCCGCCGTGCGTGAAGCGGCCCGCCAGGAGGGTCGCGGCGACCGGCATGGATCGGAGGGCTCCTGCATCGGCGGCGAGTGGATCGCGGTCGACCACCACCAGATCGGCGGGATCGCCGGCCGCGGGCGTGAGCCGGCGCACCCGGGTCGAGGCGACGATCGCCTCCTCGACGCTCACCCGCTGCTCCGGATGCCAGGGCTCGTCGCCCGGCAGCGCCCGCGCGACCGCGGCCGAGATCGCGACCCACGGGTCGAGCGGAGCGACCGGAGCGTCCGAGCCGAGCACCACGCGGGCCCCGGAGTCGAGCAGCGAGCGCAGCGGGAACGCCCGGCCGGTCCGTCCCGGCCAGTACCGCTCCGCCACCTCGCGGTCGTCGAGCGCGTGCGCGGGCTGCACTCCGGCCTCCACGCCGAGCGCGGCGAACCGCGGAAGGTCGGTCTCCGCGAGCAGCTGAGCGTGCTCGATCCGGCCCCCGCCGACCCGGCCGAGCGCGTCCAGAGCCAGCGTCGCCGCGGCGTCTCCGATCGCGTGCACGGTGGAGCGGATGCCCCCGGCGGCCGCGCGGGCGAGCAGCTCGTCCAGCTCGGCGGGCTCCACGGTGAGGACGCCGTAGCCGTCGTGGTCGGCGTACGGGTGGGCGCAGTAGGCGGTCCTCGTGTTGAGGGAGCCGTCGATCAGGACCTTCAGCGGGCCCATCCGCAGCAGCCCGTCACCGCCGTCGAGCTCGTCGCCCGTGCGCAGTCCCTCCGCGAGGGCGCGGTCGAGGTGGTCGCGGTAGACGCCGGTGTCGACGCGGAGGGAGCGGGTTCCGCCGTCGACGCGACGGGGCCAGTCCCCCGCGTTCCAGCGCATCTCGAGGTCGACGACGCCGACCACCCCGCGGGCCGCAGCCCGCCGGGCCGCCGCGTCGGCGAGCGCGTCGAGCTCGTCGTCGCCGAGGGCTCCGAGTGCGGTGACGAGCTCGAAGCAGGCGTCCTCGCGCAGCAGCTCGGGCTCGGGAGCGACGGCGTAGCGCCGGTACGCGGCGGAGTTCAGCCAGGCGCAGTGCAGGTCGCCGCTGATCAGCACGACGGGCCGTTCCGGAGAGACCTCGTCCAGGAGCGCGGTCGTGGGCGGCTCCGGCCAGAGGCCGTCGCGGAAGCCGAAGCCGATCAGCGTGCCGGTACCGGGCTCCTCCGCCAGGCGACGTCGGACCGCGTCCGCCGTTCCGCGGGCCGAGTCGGCTGACGAGACGTCCAGGCGCGGTGCCGTCATCGCCCACTGGGAGAAGTGGACGTGCTCGTCCCAGAGGCCGGGGAGCACCCAGCGCCCGTCGAGGTCGCGCACCTCGTCGCCCGGGGCGGCGGCGGCGTCCGGTCCGACCGCTTCCACGCGGCCGTCGCGCAGGAGCACGGCACCGGGTCGGGACGAGCCGAGGAGGCGGGCGCCCCGGAGCAGGAGACCGCCGGTCATCGGGCGGCCTCGCGGAGCGCGGGGCGGACGGCTCGGCGGGTGCGCGACCGGGCCGACCGCTCTCCACCCGCGCTCACGACTGGCACACCGGGCACCAGTAGAGCTTGCGCGCGCCGATCTCCTCGAGCAGCACGTTCGTGCCGCAGACGCGGCAGGGCAGGCCCTCGCGCTTGTAGACGTAGTTGCGCTCGGCGCGGCTGCGGACGGCTTTCGAGCGCTCGGTCTTCGTCAGGCCGCGGCGCGTGATCATCATCCCGGTCCGGATGCCGTCCTCGAGCAGGTCCGCCCAGTCCCGCCACAGCTCCTGTGCGAGCTCCAGCGGCACCTGCTTGCCGGGAGTGTGCGGGTCGAGGCCGGCGCGGTAGAGCAGCTCCGCGCGGTAGATGTTGCCGATGCCACTGACCACGGACTGGTCCATCAGCACCAGCCCGACCGGCGTCGCCGTCCTGCGGAGCCGGTTCACGAAGCGGTCGCGCGCCTCGTCGGAGTCGTCGTCGGCCGGATCCGGACCGAGGCGGGCGAGGAGGGCCTCCACCTGGGCGGGATCCATCACCTCGCAGGCGGTGGGGCCGCGCAGGTCGGCGACCGTCTCCTCCGTCATGATGCGCACGCGCACCGCGCCCACGGGCGGCGGCGGGAACTCGTCGAGATCGGAGTCGGTCTCGTGCTCCGTCTCGGAGAGGCGCACGGCGCGGCGGCGCCGGGGAGCGCCGATGCTGCTGCCCGCCTTGCCGTCCGGGAACAGCGGCGAGACGTGCCCGAGGAAGTCCCACGCACCGTAGAGGCCGAGGTGGACGTGCAGCGTCAGGTCGCCCTCGAAGCGCAGCAGCAGGTGCTTGCCGACGGCCGTGGACTCGAGGACCTCGCGCCCGTCGAGGAGCGCGGCTCCTTCGGTGAAGCGACCCTGGGGGCTGCTGGTCGCGACGCGGTGCCCGACGACGTCGCGCTCGAACTGCAGGGCGATCCGGTGGACGGAGTGCCCCTCGGGCACTCAGCGCTCCTTCGCGGCGGAGTCGACGACCCGGCCGGCGATGTCGCCGGTGGCCTCGTACTCGGCGAGCTGCGCGATGCGGCGCACGTGCCGCTCCTCGAAGGTGAAGGGCTCGGCGACGAACGCGTCGATGAAGCCGGTGGCCTCCTCGACGGAGTGCTGGCGGGCCCCGATCGAGATGACGTTCGCGTCGTTGTGCTGGCGGGCCAGCACGGCGGTGCTCAGATTCCACACGAGCGCCGCGCGCACGCCCGCGACCTTGTTCGCCGCGATCTGCTCGCCGTTGCCCGAGCCGCCGAAGACGACGCCGAGAGCCTCGACCCCCGCCTCCTGATCGCGGACGACCGCGGCGGCGGCGTTGATGCAGAAGGACGGGTAGTCGTCCAGCGGGTCGTAGGACGTGGGGCCGTGGTCGATCACGTCATGACCGGCGGCGCCGAGGTGCTCGATCAGGTGACGGCTGAAGTCCAGCCCTGCGTGGTCCGTGGCGATGTGGATGCGCACGAGAGAACTCCTCCGGAAGAGCCGTCTGGGGCCCGCGGTGCCCGGGCCGGGAGCCAGAGTACCGCGGGTCGGCTCAGTCGAACTGCGGGTCGCGGGTCCGCGAGCGCTTGAGCTCGAAGAAGCCGTCGAAGGAGGCGGCGGCGACGATGCCGTCCCAGAGGGTCAGCGCCTGCTCGCCCCTCGGGATCGGAGAGATGACGGGGCCGAAGAAGGCGACGTCCCCGATCGCGATGACCGGGGTGCCGACGTCCTGGCCGACCCGCTCGATCCCGTCGAAGTGGGAGGCGCGCATCGGCTCGTCGTGCTCGTCCGAGTCGGCGTGGGCGGCGAGCTCCGCAGGCAGGCCGAGCTCGGCGAGCGACTCGGCGATCACCGCGTCGACGTCGGTGCGCCCCCCCGGGTGGATCCGGGTGCCGAGCGCGTCGTAGAGCGGCTTGACGTGCTCGCGGCCCTCGCGCTCGGCGACGGCGGCGACCAGGCGGGTGTATCGCAGCGCGCGCGGGAGGAAGGCGCGGTACGAGTCGTCCACGTCCTTGTCCTCGTTGAGGACGGCGAGGCTCATGATGTGCCACTGCACGTCGAGGTCGCGCGCCGGCGTCACCTCGTCCACGAATCGCGAGGTCATCCAGGCCCACGGGCAGGAGGGGTCGAACCAGAAGTCCACAGAGGTCATGGGGACACGCTACGCCGCTCGCCGGGGCCGCGTCCGCGCTCCCCGGCGGCTCCGCAGGATCGGCGCCACGGGGCTCCACGGCGGGTCCCGGCAGCTCTAGGGTGGATCGGCGGCGCCCGCACCCCGGCGCCCGCGGCAGCGCCCGAGACGAACGGATGGAGCACCCCCGTGCCAGGAGACAACCTCACCCGGAACGAGGCGCAGGAGCGCGCCTCGCTGATCCAGGTCCACGACTACGACATCGCCCTCGACCTGACCCGGGGAGCCGAGACCTTCCTCAGCACCACCACGGTGCGCTTCTCCGCCACCGAGGGCGCCTCGAGCTTCATCGACGCCGTCACGGGCACGGTCCACTCCGTCACCCTCAACGGCGCGGAGCTCGACCCCGCCGACGTCGCCGACGGCGTCCGGATCCGCCTCGACTCCCTGGCTGCGGACAACGAGCTCACCGTCGTCGCCGACATGCTCTACACCAACACGGGCGAGGGCCTGCACCGCTTCGTCGACCCCGTCGACGGCGAGGTGTACCTGTACTCGCAGTTCGAGGTGCCCGACTCCCGCCGCGTCTTCGCGGTGTTCGAGCAGCCGGACCTCAAGGCCGAGTTCCGCTTCACCGTCACCGCACCCGCGCAGTGGCAGGTCGTGTCGAACCAGCCCACTCCCGAGCCGGTCCCGGCGGGCGAGGGGATCGCGACCTGGAGCTTCGAGCCCACCCCGCGCATCTCCTCCTACATCACGGCACTCGTCGCCGGACCCTACGTAGTCGAGACCGACTCGCTCGTCTCCTCCGACGGCCGCACCATCCCGCTGGGGGTCTTCGCCCGGGCCTCGCTCGCGCCCTTCCTCGACGCCGACTACGTGTTCGAGAAGACGAAGCAGGGCTTCGCCTTCTACGAGGAGAAGTTCGGCGTCCCGTACCCGTTCGCGAAGTACGACCAGCTGTTCGTCCCCGAGTTCAACGCCGGTGCGATGGAGAACGCGGGAGCGGTGACCTTCACCGAGACCTACGTGTTCCGCTCCAAGGTGACGGACGCGATCAAGGAGCGCCGGGTCGTCACGATCCTCCACGAGCTCGCCCACATGTGGTTCGGCGACCTGGTCACGATGAAGTGGTGGAACGACCTCTGGCTCAACGAGTCGTTCGCCGAGTACGCCTCCACCCTCGCCACCGCGGAGGCGACGGAGTGGACCGAGGCGTGGACCACCTTCGCCGCGATGGAGAAGAGCTGGGCCTACCGCCAGGACCAGCTGCCCTCGACCCACCCGATCGTCGCGACCATCAACGACCTCGAGGACGTCCAGGTCAACTTCGACGGCATCACCTACGCCAAGGGCGCCTCGGTGCTCAAGCAGCTCGTCGCGTGGGTCGGCGAGAAGGAGTTCCTCGCCGGCGTCCACGAGTACTTCGTCAAGCACGCCTTCTCGAACACGGAGCTGCGCGACCTGCTGGTCGAGCTGGAGGCCACCAGCGGGCGCGACCTCACCGAGTGGTCGGCGCAGTGGCTCGAGACGGCCGGCGTGAACACGCTCCGCCCCGAGATCGCGGTCGACGAGAGCGGAGCGATCGCGTCCTTCGCGATCCTGCAGACCGCGGTCGAGGAGTACCCGACGATCCGCCCGCACCGCCTGGCGATCGGCCTGTACGACTTCGAGGGCGAGCGCCTCGTCCGCGTCGACCGCCTCGAGCTGGACGTCGACGGGGAGCGCACCGAGGTGCCCGAGCTGATCGGCCGCACCCGTCCGGCGCTCGTGCTGCTCAACGACGACGACCTCGCCTACGCGAAGGTCCGCCTCGACGACGCCTCGCTCGCCGTGGCCGTCGAGCACCTCGCGAGCATCGACAGCCCCCTGGCCCGCTCGCTGGTCTGGGGCTCGGTCTGGGACTCGACCCGCGACGCCGAGTCGGCGCCGCGCGACTTCGTCCGCCTCGTCCTGGGCAACGTCGCGACCGAGACCGAGTCCACGACCCTGCGGACGGTGCTCAACCAGCTCGTCGCCACCGCCACCCAGTACGTCGCTCCGGAGTACCGGGCCGAGGTCGTCGAGGAGGCGGGCGATCAGCTGTGGACGCTCGCGCAGAGCGCCGAGCCGGGCAGCGACGCGCAGTTCCAGTTCGTGAAGTTCTTCGCCGCGATCGCGTCCACCCCGGCGCACCTCGAGGCCGTGCAGGCGCTGCTCGACGGCTCCACCGCCCTCGACGGCCTCGACATCGACACCGACCTCGGCTGGGAGCTGCTGATCGCTCTCGTCGCCGGCGGGCGGGCCGGTGCGGACGACATCGACGCGGCGCTCGCCTCGGACAACACGGCGACCGGCCAGCAGTCGGCCGCGCACGCCCGTGCCGCGCAGCCGACCGCGGAGGCGAAGCGCGCGGCGTGGGACTCCGTCACGGCCGACGACTCGGCACCGAACACGATCGTCCGCTCGACGGGCCTGGGCTTCCAGCGCGCCGCCGACCCGCGCCTGCTCGACGCGATGGTCCCGGTCTACTTCGACGCCCTCCGCTCCCTCTGGGAGTCGAAGAGCTACAAGATCGCCGAGTACCTGGTCGTCGGCTTCTACCCGGCCGCCACGCCCTCGCAGGAGATCGTCGACGCCACCCGCGCCTGGCTCGACGCGAACCCGGAGGTCCCGGCGCTGCGCCGACTCGTGATCGAGAACCTGGCCGGCGTGGAGCGTGCGCTCCGCGCCCAGGAGCGCGACACCCGGGGCTGACAGTGAGCCGCCCGGTCCCCCGGCGCTCGGCGCTGCGGGACCGGGCGGCTCTCCCCGCTCCCGGCGCCTAGCGCTGCGGGACCGAGCGGCGCTCCGGCCCGTCGTAGGCGGACAGCGGCCGGATGAGCGCGTTCGAGCCCCGCTGCTCGATCACGTGGGCCGTCCAGCCCACCACCCGCGCGGCGACGAACAGCGGAGTGAAGATCCCGGTGTCGAAGCCCATCAGCCGGTAGGCGGGGCCGGACGGGTAGTCGAGGTTCGGCAGGATCCCCGTCCGCTCGGCCATCGCCGCGGCCAGGGCGTCGTACAGCTCCATCATCTCGCCGGCCCCCTCGTGCTCGGCGAGCCGCCGGAGAGCGGCGTCCATGGTCGGCACCCGCGAGTCGCCCGACTTGTAGACCCGGTGGCCGAACCCCATGACCTTCCGGCGCTGCCCGAGCGCCTCGGCGAGCCACTCGCGGGACCGCCGGTCCGCCTCCGGTCCGGTGCCGACCTCGTCGAGCACGTGCAGCACGGCCTCGTTCGCCCCGCCGTGGAGCGGTCCCTTGAGCGCTCCCACGGCGGCGGTCACGGCGGAGTGGACGTCCGACAGCGTCGACGTCACGACGCGGGCCGTGAAGGTCGAGGCGTTGAAGGAGTGCTCGGCGTAGAGCACCAGCGAGACGCGGAACGCGTCGACGACGACCGGCTCCGGCACCTCGCCGAAGGTCGTCCAGAGGAAGTTCTCGGAGTAGTCGAGGTCGTCGCGCGGATCGATCGGCTCGAGGCCGCGCAGGCGGCGCTGAGCGTAGGCGACGATCGCCGGCAGTGCCGCCCAGAGCCGCACGGAGCGCTCCAGCACGGCCTCGGCAGCGTCGGCGTCGGCGTCGGCGTCCGGATCCTCCTCGAGCGCGCCCAGGACGCTCACCGCCGTTCGCACCACGTCCATCGGGTGCGCCGACAGCGGCAGCAGGTCGATCACGGTGCGCACCTCGGGGGCCAGGGCGCGGTGGGCCCGCTCCACGGCGGCCAGCCCGGCCGCCTCCTCCGCAGTGGGGAGCTCGCCGTGCCAGAGCAGCCAGGCCACGTCCTCGAACGAGGTCCCCGCCGCGAGCTCCTGCACGGGGTAGCCGCGGTAGAGCAGCGAGTTCGACGCCGGGTCGACCTTCGAGACGGCCGTCGTGTCGACGACGACCCCCACGAGTCCCTTGCGGATGTCCTGATCAGTCGTGCTCATCCTTCGCTCCTTCGCGAGAGGCGGGCGGCGGCGCCGGGGAGCGCCGCCGGTTCGTGCGGGTCGGCGCGCTCAGGCGCCGTAGTGGTCGGCGAGCGAGAAGTCGAAGACGCCCTCGTCGAAGCGGCTGTACGAGGCGTAGTCGAGGAGCTCGTAGAGCTCGGCGCGCGTCTGCATGCCCGGGACCTCCGAGCGGAGCGAGCCCTCCGCCTTGAGGGCGTCGAGTGCCCGCATCGCGGCGCCCATCGCGATCCGGAGCAGCGAGACCGGGTGGATCACGACGTTCACGCCGACGTCGGCGAGCTGCTGCGCGGTGAACAGCTCGCTCTTGCCGAACTCGGTCATGTTGGCGAGGATCGGCACGTCGATCGCGGCGCGCACGGCCTCGAACTCGGACAGGTCGCGCATCGCCTCGGGGAACACCGCGTCGGCTCCGGCGTCGACGAGGCGCTTGGCGCGGTCGATCGCGGCCGGCAGGCCGTCGAGGGCGCGGATGTCGGTGCGGGCCATGATCACCAGGTCGGAGTCGCGGCGCGCGTCGACGGCGGCCGCGATCCTGCGCACCGAGGTCGCCTCGTCGACGACCGCCTTGCCGTCGAGGTGCCCGCACCGCTTGGGGTTCACCTGGTCCTCGATGTGCAGCCCCGCGACTCCGGCGTCCTCGAGCATCTGCACCGTCCGCGCGACGTTCAGCGGCTCACCGAAGCCGGTGTCCGCGTCGACGAGGACCGGCAGGTCGGTCAGGCGCGCGATCTGCTGCGAGCGGCCGGCCACCTCGCTGAGCGTGGTGAGCCCGATGTCCGGCAGCCCCAGCTCGGCCGAGAGCACGGCGCCCGAGACGTAGATCCCGTCGAAGCCCTTCGCCTCGATGAGGCGCGCGGAGAGCGGAGTGAACGCGCCGGGCAGCTGCAGCAGCTCGCCCGAGGCGAGGCGCTCGCGGAAGAGGCGGCGCTTCTCGGCGGGAGTCCGGGTGGAGTGGAGCATCGGGCGTCCTTCCCAGGGCGGTGTCCGGGTCCGAGCGGACCCGCCTCGAATCTATACGCGCTCGGGGCTCGTGCACCCGTCTCGGAGAGAGGCGTCCCGTAGCCTGGAGCGGTCATGCTGCTTCTTCAGACCTCCACGCCGGACCCTGTCGCCGCCACCGTCTCCTTCTTCGAGTCCGAGCCCTTCTGGAAGGTGGTCGCGATCCTCGGGATCGTGCTGGGCGCGCTGCTGGTGCGCGTCATCGCCCACTTCGTGATCGGCCGCGTCGTCGATCAGATCGTGTCGGGAGTGAAGCGCCGCCAGCGCGTCGAGGACACCCAGTCGATCGCCGCGTCGCCGCTCGCGGCCGTGCGGGTGGTGCAGCGCACGCGCACGCTCGGGTCGATCCTCAACAACCTGAGCTCGATCCTGATCGTCGTCATCGCCCTGGTCATGATCGTGACGACGATCGACAAGGACCTCATCGGCTCCTTCGCCCTGCTGACGGCCGCCCTCGGCGCGGGCCTCGGCTTCGGCGCGCAGAACATCGTCAAGGACGTCCTCAACGGGCTGTTCATGGTCGCGGAGGACCAGCTCGGTGTCGGCGACGTCGTCGACACCGGGCAGGCGACGGGCGTGGTCGAGTCGGTCGGCGTCCGGGTGACGCAGATCCGCGACGTCAACGGCACCCTCTGGTTCGTCCGCAACGGCGAGATCGTCCGGGTCGGGAACATGTCGCAGGGCTGGTCGCGCGTCATCGTCGACCTGGCCGTGCCCTACGAGACGGACCTCGAGCAGGTGCAGTCCACGGTCCTCGCGACAGCGAACGAGCTGGCGGCGAGCAGTCGCTGGCGGGCCCGGATCATCGACAAGCCCGAGCTCTGGGGCCTGGAGTCCATCGCCGACGACGCCCTGGTCATCCGGGTCGTGGTCAAGACCCGCACCACCGCCAAGGACGACGTCGCCCGCGAGCTGCGCCTGCGCCTGAAGAAGTCGCTCGACGCGCTCGACGTGAAGCTCCCCTCGCTGGCCACCGTCGTCCTCGAGGGCTTCGAGGGGGCGACGAGCGTCGGAGGCGCCAAGCCGCCGCGGACCACGCCCTCCCCCACGATCAGCACCGAGCACGGCAAGCCCGTGCGACTCCCCCGCGCGCTGCGGCGCGGGAGCGGGACGCCGCCCCAGGACGGCGGCGGCACCTCCGGCCCGACGGGAGCGCGCTCGTGAGCGGCCTGCAGATCGGCGGCACGCCTCCGCTGCGCAGCTTCTGGGAGCACATCGGCGGCCGGCCGACGTTCGAGCGCCTGGTCCGCCGCTTCTACGAGGGCGTCCGCGAGGACGAGGTCCTCTGGCCGATGTACCCCGAGCACGACCTCGAGGGCGCGATCCAGCGGCTGACCGGCTTCCTCGAGCAGTACTGGGGCGGCCCGGGCACCTACAGCGAGGAGCGCGGCCACCCGCGCCTGCGGATGCGGCACCAGCCGTTCCGGATCAACCCCGAGGCCCGCGACCACTGGCTCCAGCACATGCGGACGGCCGTCGACGATCTCGAGCTCGCTCCGGCCGACGACGCCCTGCTCTGGGACTACCTGGAGCGCGCCGCCCACGCGATGGTGAACACCTTCGAGGAGTAGCCGCTCAGCCCGGGGTGCGGACCAGCACGTGTCCGCGCCGTGAGGTGAGGCGGCGCCAGGCGCCGCTCTCGAGCAGGGCGACCGGGTCGTCGGCGCCGAGGAACCCGAGCGCGAAGAGGGCGAACGCCGCTCCCGCCGGGACGTCCTCGAGGCCGTCGAGCGGGCGGCCCCAGACGCTCGACCGCACGCGGCCGACGATCTGCTCGCCCGTCTCGGAGCCGACGGCCGCCGCGATCTCGTCGATCCCCTCGCGCGCGACGCGCTCCAGGAAGCCCGGGTCCACGGGCTCGCGCCGGGTCCAGCCGCCGCGGGGCGGGGAGACGCCCGCCCAGGGTCCCGCCGTCGCGTCGTCGCCGTCGGGCAGCACGACCGGCTTGCCGTCCGCTCCGCCCGGCTCCCACTGCAGGCGGGCGAGGCGGTCCGACAGCGCACGGATCGGCACGACCCGGTCGAAACCGGCGGGCTCGTCGAGCGCGAAGACGCGCAGGCCCAGCACGGTCGCGGAGCGGTCGAGCAGACCGCGGGGCTGGAGGATCGCGGTGTAGGCGGCCAGCACGTGGTCGTCGGCGAGGAGCCGGACCGCACCGTCCTCGACCCGGGCCGAACGGCCGAGGAAGACGCGCAGATCCGACAGGCTGGGCGGATCCGCCAGGGAGAAGGACGAACTCATCGCGTCGATAAACTTACCCGAGGCCGCTCGCCCCACCGCCCGACACCCCGGAGGTACCGTGCCCGATCCCCTGTCCTCGTTCCTCACCGCGCTCGACCTGACGGACACCGGCGCCCGCACCAGCGAGGACATCTCGACGGGTCCCTCGCAGTGGATGCCCGAGGGGCGGGTCTTCGGCGGCCAGGTCCTCGCGCAGTCGCTCATCGCGGCCGGTCGCACCGTCGAGGGGCGCTCCGTGCACTCGATGCACGGGTACTTCCTCCGCCCCGGGGACGTCTCCCTGCCGATCACGTTCTCGGTCGACCGGATCCACGACGGCCGCTCCTTCTGCACCCGTCGGACGCAGGCCTACCAGAACGGACGCCCCATCCTGTCGATGATCGCCTCGTTCCAGACCGAGGACGAGGGCCTCGATCACCAGGCGCCGATGCCGGAGGGGATCCCCGACCCGGAGTCGCTGCCGAGCACCGCTGAGATCCTCGCGGGGGTCGACCACCCGGTCGGCAGCTTCTGGGCCACGCAGCGCCCCTTCGACGTGCGGCACGTCGAGCAGCCGGTGTACCTCCGGGCCGACCCCGAGCGGGTCGCGCACCAGAGCGTGTGGATGCGCTCGCTCGGACCGCTGCCGGACGATCCGATGCTGCACCGCGCCGCCCTCGCCTACGCGAGCGACTACACGATCCTCGAATCCACGCTCCGCCGGCACGGTGCGGCGTGGACGTCGCCGGGCCTGCGGATCGCGAGCCTCGACCACGCGATGTGGTGGCACCGCCCCGCGCGCGTGGACCAGTGGCTCCTCTACGTGCAGGAGGCGCCGAGCGCGTCCGGCGGACGCGGGCTCTCGCTCGGGCGCATCTACACGCAGGAGGGCGTGCTCGTGGCGAGCGTCGCCCAGGAGGGCATGGTCCGCGTCCCCCTGGGCTGAGCTCAGCCCCGCTTCGAGAAGGTGATGGGCTCCTCGACGTAGGGGCCCCACGCCTCGCGGAGCTCCTCCGGGATGCGCTGGGGCCTGCCCGTCGCGGCCGTGACCAGCACCAGAGTGGTGGCCGCCTTCGTGAAGAGCACCCGCGGGACGACGCCGGCGGGCGAGTAGAGCTCGTAGCAGACCTCGAGGCTCGCCCCGCCGATCCGCCCGATCCACAGCTCCACGTCGATCGGCGCGCGCATGTACGGGATCGGCGCGAGGTACTCGATCTCCTGCCGGGCGATGAGGCTGATCGACTCGGCGCCCGGCCGTGCGTCGAGCACCGCCGTCGCCATCCCGCCGGGCTGCGGCGAGTCCGGCTTCCAGAACGCCTGGATGCGCGCCTCCTCGAGCAGGCGCAGCATCTCGGCGTTGTTCACGTGCGCGTAGGCGTCGAAGTCCGACCAGCGCAGCGGGATGGCGACGTGCAGGCGCATCAGTCGCGGGTGAGCTTGCGGTACGCGGAGCGGTGCGGCTTCGCCGCGTCCGGGCCGAGGCGCTCGATCTTGTTCTCCTCGTACGCCTCGAAGTTGCCCTCGAACCAGTACCAGTTGGCAGGGTCCTCCTCGGTGCCCTCGTAGGCGAGGATGTGGGTCGCGATCCGGTCGAGGAACCACCGGTCGTGAGTGATGACCACGGCGCAGCCGGGGAACTCGAGGAGCGCGTTCTCGAGGCTGCCCAGGGTCTCGACGTCGAGGTCGTTGGTGGGCTCGTCGAGCAGGAGCAGGTTGCCGCCCTGCTTGAGCGTCAGCGCGAGGTTGAGGCGGTTCCGCTCGCCGCCGGAGAGGACGCCGGCCTTCTTCTGCTGGTCCGGGCCCTTGAAGCCGAACTGCGAGACGTAGGCGCGGGAGGGGATCTCGGTCTTCCCGACGGTGATGTAGTCGTGCCCGTCGGAGACCACCTCCCACAGGTTCTTCTGCGGGTCGATGCCGCCGCGGCTCTGGTCGACGTAGGAGATGTCGACCGTCTCGCCGATCTTCAGGTCGCCCGAGTCGAGCGGCTCGAAGCCCACGATCGTCTTGAAGAGCGTGGTCTTGCCGACGCCGTTCGGGCCGATGACGCCGACGATGCCGTTGCGGGGCAGCGTGAAGCTGAGGTCGTCGATGAGGACGCGCTCGCCGAACTGCTTGTGCAGCTTCTTCGCGTCGATGACCTGGGAGCCCAGACGGGGGCCCACCGGGATGACGATCTCCTCGAAGTCGAGCACGCGCGTCTTCTCGGCCTCGGCCGCCATCTCCTCGTAGCGCGCCAGGCGCGCCTTCGACTTGGCCTGACGGCCCTTGGCGTTGCTGCGCACCCAGTCGAGCTCGGTGGTGAGCCGCTTGGCGAGCTTGGCGTCCTTCTTGCCCTGGACCTCCAGGCGGGCGCTCTTCTTCTCGAGGTACGTCGAGTAGTTGCCCTCGTAGGGGTAGAGGTGGCCGCGGTCGACCTCGGCGATCCACTCCGCGACGTTGTCGAGGAAGTACCGGTCGTGGGTGACGGCGAGCACGGCGCCGGGGTACTTCGAGAGGAACTGCTCGAGCCAGAGCACGCTCTCGGCGTCGAGGTGGTTGGTGGGCTCGTCGAGGAGCAGCAGGTCGGGCTTCTGCAGGAGGAGCTTGGTGAGCGCCACGCGGCGCTTCTCGCCACCCGAGAGGTTGGTGACGAGGGAGTCCCCCGGCGGGGTGCGCAGCGCGTCCATCGCCTGCTCCAGCTGCGAGTCCAGGTCCCAGGCGTCGGCGGCGTCGATCGCCTCCTGCAGGGTCCCCATCTCGGCGAGGAGACTGTCGAAGTCGGCGTCCGGGTCGGCCATCGCGAGGGAGATCTCGTTGAAGCGGTCGATCTTGCCCTTGATCTCGCCCACGCCCTCCTGGACGTTCTCGAGTACCGTCTTGGTCTCGTCGAGCTCGGGCTCCTGCATCAGGATGCCGACGGTGTAGCCCGGGCTGAGCCGAGCCTCGCCGTTGCTCGGCGTGTCCAGCCCCGCCATGATCTTCAGGATCGTCGACTTGCCGGCGCCGTTGGGCCCGACCACGCCGATCTTCGCTCCCGGCAGGAACGACATGGTGACGTCGTCCAGGATCAGCTTGTCGCCGACCGCCTTCCGCGCGCGCACCATCGAGTAGATGTATTCAGCCATGCCCAGTCCTCAAGTCCGTCGGTCTGCGCGGAGTCGGGTCGCCCGCCGGTCCCCTGCTCCGCGCGGAGGCGCTGACGGAGGCTCGGACCGGGGCGGGACGCCGGGCCCCGGCCGACGCGGAGCGCAGGCCGCGGGACCGTCCGCACCAGTCGAGGATAACGGGAACTCGCCGGTCCGCGTCGGAGGGAGCGCCTGAACGCGAACCGCCCTCCGCTCCGGCCGGGCCGGTGGGGAGGGCGGATCGCGTCAGCGGACGACGGTGCGGATCAGCTGCAGGGCGTCAGGCGCTCCACCGCCTCGGACAGCGTGTCCGTGCTGCCGAGCAGGATCACCTGCGTCGCCTTGGACGCGGTGATGTCGGCGAGGACCGCCCGGGGCACGCAGGTGGGCTGGACCGCGAAGAGCGGGCTCCTGGTGTAGCCCGCCGCCGTGGCTCCGGCCAGGGCGTCGGGGAACTTCTCACCGGTCGCGAGGTAGACGGTCGTCGCCGAGGTGAAGGCCGCCTTGTTCAGCTTCTCCGAGGTGTCGTACCGGTCGGTCCCGCCGATGCGGGTGATCACCGGGCCCGTGACCGAGCGCTCGATGCCGGCGCTGACCGAGAGCGTCGAGCCCGCGATCGTCAAGCTACTGACCTTGAGGCCGCTGATGATCTGCTGGGTGAGGGGGTCCACCGTGGAGCCGGTTCCGTTGGTCAGCACCACCGGAGCGCGATTCGCGCCGGCTGCGGCGCTGGCGCTCAGGGCGTCGGGGAACTTCTCGCCCGTGGCCAGCCAGGCCATCGAGGAGCCGCCCCTGAAGGCGTCCTGGAGGATCAGCTTCGAGGTGTCGTAGCGGTCGACTCCGCCGATGCGTGTGGTCTTCCCCTTCGGCGCATACCCGGCCAGGTCGTTGTAGACCTGGCTGCCGACGCTGAGCTCGGAGCCGACGACGACGATCTTCGCGGGCTTGAGACGCGTCAGCTCGGTGCGGACGACCTGGCTCATCGAGTCGCGGTCGACCAGGAGCAGCGGCCCGCCCGCCTTGGCCGCGGCGGGTCCGGCGCTGAGCGCGTCCGGGAAGTTCTGCCCGGTGGCGACGTAGACGACGGGGACGTTCGCCGGGAAGGTGCGCTTGGACACCTCGACCGCGGTGCCCTGACGGTCGGTGCCCGAGATACGCGAGACGGCCGGCGAGCCGGCGGGCGGGGCGGTCGGCGTTGCGGTCGGCGTGGGCGTGACCGGAGGAGTGGTCGGGGTCGGCGTGACCGGCGGGGTGGTCGCGGTGGCCGTCGGGGACGGCGTGACCGGCGGGGTGGTGGCTCCGCTTCCCGTCACACGGACCGCGGCGTCCGACGTGATGGTCGCTCCGCGGGGCTGCTCCACCCTGCCGTTGCTGATGCCGGTGACCTGGAGCAGGCTGCTCACGCGGTCCTTGTAGGCGTCGTAGGCGCTGGACGGGATCGTCACGGTGACCTTGGACTGATCGTTGTCCGCGACCACCTGGGCGGGGATCCGCTCGGTCCTGCTGGGACCGACGTAGGCGGCGAGCCCCTGGAGGTCGTAGAAGCCGTCCCGGTTGGACTCGAGGACGACGGTGTCGCCACCCTTGACGTCCAGAGCCGTGTCGACCTTCTCGTACGCGAAGTACGCGGCGCTCCGCTGGAGCGTCTGTGCGCTGCTGCTGAGGTCGACCCCGCCGACACCGCCGGCGCCGGAGGCTCCGGCGACGGAGAGGGTGGCCGACGTGGTCAGCTCGAAGCCGCTGTCGACCGGCTGGCCGATCGGACTCTGGTTCTCCTCCAGCGGTTGCTTCTGCGCCGTGATCTGGAGGGCGACAGTCCCACCGCCGAACGAGGAGAGAGGCTGCTTCAGGTCGATGCGGAAGGTGCGATCCCCGGCGTCGAGGTCCACCGCCCCTGTGAGGGCGTAGTCGCCGATCACCCAGTTGTACGTCGTGAACGCTGGGTACCTCCCCGTCGGCCGGGCGGAGTCGGACAGCGTGACGTTGAGCCCGGTGACGTCTCCCGCGACGGGAGCGGTCTGAGCGGCCGAGAACGTCTCGGTGGTCGACCAGTTGTAGGGGGTGACCTTCGTCAGCAGACGCTTCTCCGCGGCGGCGGCCGCTCCGGCTCCTGTCGTCACTCCGAGGACGACGGCTGCCGTGCTCGCGACCGCGATGGCGGTGCGCCTCCACCTCGCTCGCGTCGTCGTCTGCGGTCGGGATGTGGTCATGGCGAGTTCCCCCTCGTCGTGGTCCTCGTGCCGAGCACTCCCGTCGGCACGTCCGTCGCGGTGCCCGCGCTGGGGCACACGTGTCGGTCCGGGCAGCCTAACCGTGCGGAGCGGCGTCCCGGGGAGGGGAGGGCGCCGCCGACCACCGGGATCGCCGACCTGTCCGCTCGCACGAGGCGGTGCTCACGCTCGGATCCGTACCGGTCGGAGTGGTCCTGCAGGAGCGACGGGCGAACACCGGGCTCTCTCGGACTCGACGGGCGAGGGGCCTTGTCGAGGATCCTTTCGTCCTTTCCGACCCCGACCGGGGCTCATGGCGGAGCGGTTCCCGGTCGAAGCGAGCGCGTCAGCCCTGGATCGGGACGGTCCGGCCGACCAGGCAGGCGCCGGTCGCGATCGGAGCCGCGATCACCGCCCGCACCCCGCCGCTCTTCGGGCCGTACTGGCCGATGAGGCACGACTCCCCGAGCTTGACGGAGACCTGCACCGAGTCCGCGTCGAGTCCGACCGAGGTCTCGTCCGCTGTCAGCTGCATCGACTCGCGGGAGAACCCCGCCGCGACGAGCGCGTCGACCACGCTGGAGCCGCTCACCTCCGGATCGGGCTCGGCCGCCGCGCGAAGGGTCTGCTCGAACACGGGGAGGTTCTGCTCCGTCGTCCCGCCCGGCACGAAGGCGACGGGTGCGGCGGACTCCGCCGGTGCCGGCGCCTCGGCCGCGGAGGAGGACACCACGGGGTCCGGCGCCGACGGCGACGTGCAACCGGAGAGGCAGACGGCGAGACCGCCGAGCACGAGCGCGATGCGGGCCGCTCGGTTCCGTGTCACGCCCGGCTCCTCCCGACCGGGACGGCTCTCGCTCCGGTCCCCCGGATCAGAACGGGGTCTCCCCGGATCCTACCGAGAGACCGGGAGCGCCTCCGCCGACGCCCGCCGCCACCGGCGGCTCGGGCACGGCATCACCGCGGTCTTGGCCCGACGCGCCCCTGTCCCCCGCCGCGGCGCCCTCGCGCGGCGCCTCCTCGCTCCACGCGGGCTCGGCGGCGGGGGCGGGAGCAGAGGCGCGCCCGACGGTCTTCGTGAAGCTGCTGGTCCCCCAGGCGAGGTCGTGCCCGATGCCCTCGGCCGTGAGGACCACATCGGTACCGGCCTTGCCTCCCGCCTCCCAGGCCCTCACCCCGAGCCGCCCGGTGACCAGGATCCGGTCGCCGCGCGACAGGGAGGACAGCGCGTTGCCGGCCAGGCCGTTGAACGCGGTGACGGTGTACCAGTTGGTCGAGACGTCGACCCAGCGCTGCTCCGAGCGGTCGTAGCGCCGCTGCGTCGAGGCGAGCCGGAAGCTGGTCATCGCGGTGCCGCTGGAGGTGTCGATGCTCCGGGGCTCGGTGCCGATGGTCCCGATGACGGTCAGGGTGTCGGTCATGGTCGTGTCCTCTCTACTCCTGCCCCGCCACGGCTGCGACGGGCACGGCGCCCGGGCGGAGGGGGCTGGTACCACTCGGGCGCCGCAGGGCCAGTGTCGCGACGAAGGGCCCGCCTCCGAGGTGGAGGCGGGCCCTTCTGGGGAGAGGACGAGCGGATCGTCCCATGTGGAGGAGCGTTACGATGCGATGATGTACCTCGAGTAGGACTTGCGGATCTTGTTCACCTTGGGCAGTGCGACCGCCATGCAGTAGCCCTGGCCCGGGTTCTTCGCGAAGAAGTCCTGGTGGTAGTCCTCGGCGGGGTAGTAGACGCCCAGCGGCGAGATCTCGGTGACGATCGGGCCGTCCCACCACTCGGACGCACGGTCGCGCGCGGTCTCGAACAGCTCCTTCTCCTCGTCGGAGGAGTAGAACATCGCCGAGCGGTACTGCGTGCCGACGTCGTTGCCCTGGCGGTTCAGCTGTCGCGGGTCGTGCAGGGTGAAGAAGACGTCGAGGACGACCTGCTCGGGGATGACCTCGGGGTCGAAGGTGACGGCGACGGCCTCGGCGTGGCCGGTGCGCCCGGAGCAGACGTCCTCGTAGTCGGGCTCGGTCGTGCGGCCGCCGGTGTAGCCGGAGACGACGTCGGTCACGCCGTCGAGGACGCGGTAGACGGCGTCCAGACACCAGAAGCATCCTCCGGCGAGTACGAATGTGCGCATTGCGTGTGACTCACTTCCTGTCGCGTCGACGCGTCCGGGGTGCCGGAGGCGTCAGTCGGTCCAACACGCTCACCGCCCCCTGCATTCCGCGGATCCGCCCCCTGCAATAGAGTCGCGGCGTGAGCTACGACGCCGCCCCCGCCCGCTACGACCGCATGGACTACCGACGCACCGGACGGAGCGGCCTGCTGCTGCCCGCCCTGTCGCTGGGCCTCTGGCACAACTTCGGATCCGACCGCTCCCTCGACACGCAGCGCGCGATCCTCCGCCGCGCGTTCGACCTGGGCGTCACCCACTTCGACCTCGCGAACAACTACGGACCGCCCTACGGCGCCGCCGAGACGGCCTTCGGCCGCATCCTCGCGGAGGACCTCCGCCCGTACCGAGACGAGATCGTCATCTCGTCCAAGGCCGGATACGACATGTGGCCCGGCCCGTACGGGGACGGCGGCTCGCGCAAGTACCTGCTCTCCTCGCTCGATCAGAGCGTGCAGCGGATCGGCGTCGACTACGTGGACGTCTTCTACTCGCACCGGCCGGACCCGGAGACTCCGATCGAGGAGACCATGGGCGCTCTCGTCTCGGCGGTGGAGTCGGGCAAGGCGCTCTACGCCGGCATCTCGAACTACTCGCCCGAGCAGACCCGGGCCGCGCAGGCGGCACTGGCGGGCAGCGGAGTGCCGCTCCTCCTGCACCAGCCCCGCTACTCGCTCTTCGACCGCGGACCCGAGGACGGCCTCTTCCCCGTGCTCGACGAGCTCGGCACCGGCTGCATCGTCTTCTCGCCGCTGGCGCAGGGGCTCCTGACGGACCGCTACCTCGACGGCACCGTGCCGGAGGGGTCCCGCGCGGCGACGTCGCGCTTCCTCTCCTCCGACCGGATCGACGAGGCGTACCTGACACGCGCCCGCGGCCTGAACGCGATCGCGCAGCAGCGCGGCCAGTCGCTGGCCCAGCTCGCCCTGAGCTGGGTGCTCCGGGTGCCCACCGTCACGAGCGCCATCATCGGCGCGTCGAGCGTCGCGCAGCTCGAGCAGAACGTCGCCGCGCTGGACGCCGGCCCCCTCTCGCAGGAGGAGATCGACGCGATCGAGGAGTTCGCGGTGCACGGGACGACCCTGCGCTGACGCCCCGGCGGGGATGTCGGTGGTCGGCCGTAGTCTGCGACAGCACTCGGCCGGTGGGTGCTCCGAGACTCGAGCAGGAGGAACCGATGTCCCTGTCCACGCTGCACGCCACCCGCACCCCGCCGACGCTCACCCGGGTCAACGCCCGGCTGTGGCGCGTGAGCACCGGCTCGGGTGCCGTCGTCGGCCACATCGAGCTGGTCGAGGATCCGCTCGGCGAGCGGTACCGCGCCCGGCTGCTGCGGGCGGGCATGCCCGCCGGCGCCGAGTTCGGCGAGTTCTGGAGCGTCGACGACGCGATCGAGGTCTTCCGCGTCGCCTGACGCGCCGATCCGCCCGGTCGGCGGCGTGCCGAACGGGCGGCGGCGACCGCCCCGGATAGCGTTCGCCCCATGCAGTGGTGGAACGAGTTCATGTCCTGGATCCGCACGAGCGACGGGCACCAGGCGGTCTTCACGGCCGCTGTGGTCCTGCTGGCCGTGGTGGTCGGAGCGATCGTGATCGGCTCCGTCTTCCGGGCCTCCATCGCGCGCCTCATCCGTCAGCAGGATCACGAGCGGAAGAACGCGGTCATCGCGACGCTCGTCGACGCCGCGGTCGACGCCTCGGCCTGGAACGTCCTCAGCAGCCCGGAGCGCGTCCTCAGCGACCGCGCGTCCGCGCAGGCCGAGACGCACCTGCGCCTCCTGCCCGTCAAGGGCTCCGGAGTCGCGGCCAACTGGGCCGCTCACGAGCTCGCCGAGCTGAAGCACACGTCGAGCACCGGCGGCTACCAGACGCAGGCGAGCGTGGGCGAGTTCCGCGACCGCCTCGTGCAGTGGCGGGACAAGCCCGGGCGCGCCCGGAAGGCCTTCCTCGCCGACCTCGAGCGCTGGCGCTTCTCGGAGACGGGTCGAGACCGCTCCGCCGAGTCCGCTCCGTCGTCCGATCGGGCCGCGAGCACCGCCGAGGCCGCTCCCCAGCGCACCGCTCCCCCGGCCGCCGCACCGACCGCCGTCGCACCGGTCGTCGTCGGCGCGGGCTCCGCCTCCGGCTCTGCAGCCCCGCAGACGCCCACGATCGTCCTTCCCGCGTCGGCCGGGGACGCCTCGCAGGAGGAGACCCGCCGCCTGCTCGCCGACGTCGACCGCCTGGAGGTGCCGTCGCGCGAGCGTCCCGTGGAGGAGCTGCCGCCCGTCGACCCGCAGCGCTCGGCTCCTGCCGCCGAGCCGCAGCCGGACGCGGAGCACGACGCGACGCCGTCGGTTCCGGCCGACGGAGACCGCGACGACGTGCCGGCCGACGACGAGGCGGTCGTCCGGGCGGACGAGGCCCGGTTCGAGCGGTCCGCCTCGGACGACGACCGAGGCCAGGACCGCAGCTCGGTCTGAGTGCTCCCGACCACGAGAAGAAGGCCCCGATCGCGAGTGCGATCGGGGCCTTCTCCGTGGTGCGGGCGGTGCGTGTACTGACTAGCTGTGTGCATCACGTGCACGGGCGACTCGGCCGACCAGTACGGCGAGGGGCGCCGCGACGATCGTCCACGCGACGGCGATTCCACCGAGGATGGCGAGGATCAGCATTGTCGTACCTCCGTTCGTTACGTCGTTGTAATTCCGGACACCCCAAGACTAGGTGCCTGAATGACACTCAAACGACTTCGGGTGGGAAACACGCCGGTGTTGCCTCCGATTTGCCGGTGTGTTACTGGTGGAGCGACCGCGAGTCCTCGTCCGAGGGTCACCGGAGCGGAGGAAAACCCCGTGGGTGCCGGGCGTCACTCCTCGGAGGAGCGCAGCGCCGCCCGAGGAGAGGCCGCGACGCGGTCGAAGGACGGGCGCGAGGCGTCGACGCTGATCCGCACGCCACCGGGACAAGACTAGGGACGGCGACCGGCGCGCTCCCGATCCGATGGTGCCCCCGGCAGGAATCGAACCTGCGACCAAGAGATTAGAAGGCTCCTGCTCTATCCGCTGAGCTACGGGGGCGGACTCCGACCACGATACCGAAGCGCAGAGGCCGCGCCCGCCGGGGCCTAGGCGCCCCGGACGAGTCCCAGCACTCCCACGACCAGGGAGACCACGGCGAGGGCGAGCGACACGCCGATGAGCACCGTGTGCACGCGGAGGAAGGTCGTCGCGCGGCCGTCCGCGTCGCGCGCCCGCGGGTCCTTGCGGACGCGGCGGAGGAAGGGCGGCCAGACGATCGCGTTCCACACGGCGTTGACGATCAGGAGGCAGCAGGCGAGCGTGATCACGAGGGTCCAGTGTAGGAGGAGCGGGACGGCCGGACCGGGTGTCGGCGGCCGCCGATAGACTGCCCCGCATGAGTAGCGCCCCCGACCGTCTTGTCTGGATCGACTGCGAGATGACGGGGCTCGACCTCTCCGTCGACGAGCTCGTCGAGATCGCCGTCGTCGTCACCGACTTCGAGCTGAACCCGCTCGACGAGGGGCTCTCCCTCGTCATCCGGCCCGACGCGACCGCGCTCGAGAACATGGGCGATTTCGTCCGGTCGATGCACGAGACCTCCGGCCTGCTGGTCGAGATCCCCTCCGGCGTCAGCGTCGCGGAGGCCGAGTACGAGGTGCTGGAGTACGTGCTGAAGCACGTCCCGGCCGAGCAGCAGGCCCCCCTCGCCGGCAACTCGATCGGCACCGACCGCGCCTTCCTCGCGAAGTTCATGCCGCGCCTCGACGGCCACCTGCACTACCGCAACGTCGATGTCAGCACGATCAAGGAGCTGGCACGGCGCTGGTTCCCGCGCATCTACTTCAACGCGCCCAAGAAGCACGGCGGACACCGCGCTCTCGCCGACATCCTCGAGAGCATCCGCGAGCTGCAGTACTACCGCCGTGCCGTGTTCGTGGAGCAGCCGGGGCCGAGCACCGCCGAGGTGCAGGCCGTGTCGGCCGCCGTCGTGGACGAGTTCGCCTCGCGGATGTAGTACTCTCGTACAGTTGCTTCGGCGGGTCACCCCGCCGGAACACGCTCCTGGTGGGTATAGCTCAGTTGGCAGAGCGCCTGGTTGTGGTCTAGGAGGTCGCGGGTTCGAGCCCCGTTACTCACCCCAGTGGCTGTGCATGCAGCGGAAGAGGCCCGGAGTTCCGACTCCGGGCCTCTTCGCACATCCGGCGACCGGCAGCGATCGCCGACGCAGAGAGGTCCCGGATGCTCGAGCTGGACGAGGACGCCTTCGAAGCCCTGGTGATCTCCGAGCTCGACGCGCTCCCGGACGACATGGTCGACGGGCTCGACAACGTCGTGTTCGTGGTGGAGGACCGGCCCGAGGACGGGACCCTGGATCTGCTCGGCTACTACGACGGCGTCGCTCTCACCGAGCGTGAGCGCTACGGCTTCGGCGAGATGCCCGACCGCATCGTGCTGTTCCGCGAGCCACACCTCGCCGCGTGCGACGATCTGGACGCGCTGCGCGACGAGATCCACGTCACCCTCGTCCACGAGATCGCGCACTTCTACGGCATCGACGACGACCGGCTGCACGAGCTCGGCTGGGCCTGATCACCGCCGAGGGAGAGCCCCCACGGGAATCCGCGCGTCGCCGCGCTCGGACGGGACCCCTCAGCCGCGCACCGCTCCCCCGCCGCCCGTGTCCAGCACGAGGTCGGCGTTCTCCCGGGTCCGCTCCCGAGCGCAGTAGGAGCGGAAGTCGCGGTCCCAGGCGTCCCAGTGCGGAGCGAAGAGCTCGCCGTCGCGCTCCAGCGCGCGCACGCGCCGAACCTCGTCGTCGGCCTGGAGCCAGACCACCAGATCGGCGTGGCGGCGCGCGGCGGCGCCGGCCGACCCGCAGCCCTCCAACACCAGAAGCTTCTCGCGGACGGCGCGGCGCCCGGCCGTCGTCCCCGCGGCCCAGTTCCAGGGCCGCCAGTGCGCCACGAGGCCGAGGCCGTGGGGGCGGACGAGCGTCCCGGCCGTCTCCCGCGACGCCCGGTCCAGGCCCGTCCAGCCGGGGTAGAGGTCGTCCATCCGCACGAGCGTGACCGACGGTGCCGCCGGCGCGAGACGGAGCTGCTCGACCAGCGCGCGCGCGAACGTCGACTTGCCGGAGCCGCTCGGTCCGTCCAGCAGCACCGTCCGACGCCGCCGCGCGATCACGGAGCGGGCGAGGTCGCCCGCCGTGTGATCCGTCAGCGGCAGGATCCGCTCAGCCATGCAGGACGAAGCTCCAGGAGCCGGTGACGACGGCGGCGGTCACGGCGACGGCAGCGATCAGCACTCCGCCCGCGAGCAGCAGGAGGTCGCCGGCTCCGAGGCGCGACTGCCGCGCCCAGGTGCGCGGGACGCCGGAGCCGAAGCCCTTCGCCTCCATCGCCGTCGCGAGCCTGCTCCCCCGCCGGATGGCCAGCACGAGCAGCGAGAACGTGCGGGCCGCGAGGCTGCGGAGCGCCTCGACGGGCCCGCGGCCGTCGGCGACCCCACGGGCCCGGCGGGCCATCGACAGGGTGCGCCAGTCGTCGACGAGCAGACCGACGAGCCGCATGCCGGCGAGAGCGCCGAGCACGAAGCGCGAGGGCAGGCGCAGGATCTGCGCGAGGCCGTCCGCCAGGTCCGTCGGGTCGGTGGTGGCGATGAGGACCACGCTCGGCAGTCCGATCGCCAGGACGCGCAGCGCGATGGCCAGCCCGAGGGCGACGGATCCCTCTGTGACCGACACGATGAGGAACTCCGCGTAGACGGCGCCGCTGTCGCGCCCGTAGAGGACTGTCGAGAGGCCGGCGAGCGGAGCCGCGATCCAGACGGGAGCCGTCCGCCGCACGAGCTCACCCGCTCGGAGCCCCGCGAAGGGCAGAACCAGCAGCTCGAGCGCCAGCGCCGTCGCCGCGGAGACCGCATCGACCGTGAGGAGGAGCGCGAACGCGATGACCAGGCTGGCGAGGAGCTTGGCCACCGGGTTGGCCCGGGCGATCCGGCTGCGCGCGGGAACGGAGTCGAGGAGCGTCATCCCGACACCACCTCGCGGGCGCCGAGGGTGACGACCGAGTCGGCGAGGGCGGCGACCAGCGCCTCGTCGTGGGTGACGGCGAGCACCGCCGTGCCCGCGTCGCGCTGCTCGGCGAGGAGGTCGACGAGCACCTCCCAGGTCAGGCGGTCCTGCCCGAACGTCGGCTCGTCGAGGACGAGCACGGACGGCGACCGGGTGAGGGCGGACGCGACGGCCAGGCGCCGCTTCTCGCCTCCGGAGAGGGTGAACGGGTTGGCGTCGGCGAGGTGCGCGAGGCCGAGGCGCTCCAGGAGCTCCTCCGCCCGATGCCGCTCCGTCTCGTCGCGGGCGCCCAGCGCGAGCTCGGCGCGCACGCGAGCGGTGAGGAACTGGTGCTCCGGCTCCTGGAACACCATCGCGATCCGTCCGGCGAGCTGAGCCGAGGTCCAGCGGATCGGCTCCGGGCCCGCACCGGCGCGGAGCGACTCGGAGGCGGTCACCCGCCCCGCGACCGGCGGCAGGAGACCGGCCAGCGTGAGCGCGAGGGTCGACTTCCCCGCGCCGTTGGGTCCCAGCACGGCCGTGGCCCGCGCGGAGTCGACGGCGAGTTCGAGCCCCGAGGCCACGATGGTCGAGCGGCGGCGCCCGAGGACGGGCCGGCCGATGGCGAGGTCGTGCGCGCTCAGGGCGGCGGGCGAGGGCAGCACGCTCGCCCCGCGCCTGGCGGGGGTGTCACCGGGCAGCCAGACGCCGGAGGCGCGGAGCACGTCGTGCGTTCGATCGAGTACCTCGACCGGAGCGCCGTCGGCGACGACCGCGCCGTCCCGCCCGAGCACCACGACCCGGTCGACGAGGCCGACCCACACGTCGACCCGGTGCTCGACGACGATCAGCGTCGCCCCCGTGCGGGCGGCCGTGCGCTCCACCGCCGCCCGCACCTCGCGTACACCGTCCGGATCGAGGTTGGCGGTGGGCTCGTCGAGGAGCAGGAGCCGCGGACGCATGGCGAGCACACCCGCCAGGGCGAGCCTCTGCTTCTGCCCGCCCGAGAGCGCCGAGGTGGAGTGGTCCAACGGCACGTCGAGCCCGACGTCGCCGAGTGCCTCCCGCACCCGCGCGGGGATCTCCTCGCGCGGCACGCCGAGGTTCTCGCAGGCGAACGCGACGTCGTCGCCGACCCGCGCCAGGACCGCCTGAGTGTCCGGATCCTGCAGCACGAGCCCCGCGACACCGCGCCGGGTGAGCGGCGCGGCTCCGTCGATCTCGAGCTCGCCCGCCGCGGAGCCGTCCTCCTCCCCGCCGAGGACGCCGGCCAGGGCGTGCAGCAGCGTGCTCTTTCCCGCGCCGGAGGGGCCGAGGAGCAGCACGCGCTCCCCCGGCTCCAGCGCGAGATCGAGGCCGGAGAGGGCGTCGCGGGAGCGTCCCGCGTGCCGCCAGCTCCAGCCCCGCGCCCGGACGTAAGCGCCGCTCATCGAGCGCCCGCGCCGGCTCCCTCGACCGTCCGGCCCTCGCGCCCGGAGGCGAAGCGGTCCAGCGCTCCCGAGGCCGCGAGCCCCCGCACCGCGAACCAGGACAGCAGCCCGGCCAGGAGCGCGCCCGAGACGATCGAGGAGGCGACGTAGACGGTCTTGAAGAGCGCGTCGTTGACGGCGTAGTACGACAGCAGGTCGTTGATCGCGAGGGCGAGCCCCGCACCGGCACCGGCCAGCATCGCGACGAGCGGACGGCCGCTGCGGTAGAGGAAGAGCGCCAGGACGATCTCCGCGCCGAGTCCCTGCACGAGTCCGGAGATCAGCACGGTGAAGCCCCACTGGGTGCCGATCAGAGCCGACACGGCCGCGGCGACCAGCTCGGTGTAGAGCGCGGCTCCGGGCTTGCGGATGATCAGGCCGCCGAGGACGCCGGCGAAGAGCCAGCCGCCGCCGAGGAGCCCGCCGAGCCCGGGCAGGAACTCGAAGGCGAGGCCGAGGACGTTCGTCGCCAGGCCCCAGGCCCAGAAGACGATCCCGCTCGCGACGGCGACGACGCTCGCCACCACGATGTCGACGACCCGCCAGCGCAGATCGCGCCGGGCCGGGGCGGAGGAGGTGAGGTTCTGCGCGTTCGTGTTCTGCGCGTTCGTGTTCTGCGCGTTCGTGTTCTGCGCGTTCGTGTTCTGCGCGTTCGTGTTCTGCACTGACGTGCCCTTTCGTGGAAGCGAATGGAGGGCACGGGTTGGTAAGAGGAGATCGAAACGTTCCTTCGCTGGCATGACCCAGATCAGGTTCGACGGTCGAAGGCTGCTGCCTTCCTCTCAGCCCGGTGCACCGGACTCCCGTGTTCATCGGCAATCATAGACGTCATGTCGTGGTCGGTGGTCGTCGTCCTGGCCGTGCTGCTGATCGTCCTGCTGCAGGCCCTGCTCTGGCAGCGCCGTGCGCGGATCCGCCGCGAGCTGCTCAGCTACGGCACGCGGGTGCCGGCGCGCGTCGTCGGGCCGGATCCGGCACGCGGCGATCGCGATTCGGCACGGGATCTGGGCAGGCTCCTGGTCGTCTACCGGACCGCCGAGGGTGTGGAGAAGCGCGCGCAGAAGTACCCGCTGAAGCGGGGGGACGCGTGGATGGCCGGTGAGCCCGCCGCGGTGATCTACGACCCCCGCCGGCCGGACGACGCCGAGCGTCTGATCGTCGGCTTCGGCCGGACGAAGAAGAAGTGGTACCCCGCGCGCCAGCAGCGCGCCAGCTGACGCGGGGCCGCTCCGGCTACTTCTTGAGGGCGCGGATGATGCGCGCGAGGGCCTTGCCGGTCACCCACACGAAGGGGATGCCGACGGCGAGGACCGAGATCACGTTCGGCTGGAACCGCAGGCCGAGGTCGTCCTTGATGTAGGCGCCGATCGGGATGACCGTGGCGCCGCCGCCTCCGCCGCCGCCCTCCTGGCCGTCCTCGGAGCCGCTGCCTCCGCCGAAACCGAACCAGCGGAGGGCGACGGGGACGAGCGAGACGCCGTCGACGGTGACGGGCTCGCCGTAGATCGTCGCGGTACCCGCGGTGGTGACGGCGTCGGCCAGGGAGACTGCGATGTTGGGCATGGTGCGACGGTACTCCGCGGCTCTCCGCGGCGACAAGCGGCCCGCCGGGGCGCACAGGACTCGTCCATGGACCTCCGGGGACCTGCTGCCATGATCGACGGATGTCCGCCCGCACCCGCCGCCGCCGCCCCGTGCGCTCGGCCGCGGTGGCGGTCGCGAGCCTCGTGCTCGCCGCCTTCCTCGCCTTCCACCGCGCACTGCCCGATCCGATCGGCTGGCTGTCGGTCCTCGAGGTCGGGATCCCCTGGACGGGGCTCCTCGTGCTGCTCCTCATCGCGGCCGCGGCGGCCCTCCGGTCGCGCCGGACGGCGGCCGCGGTCACCGTGCTGGCGATGGTCTACGGCGTGCTGGTGCTGCCGGTCGCACTGCCGGCGCCGGCCGTGCGCTCCGGCTCGTTCACCGTCGTCAGCCAGAACATCGAGACGAGCGGCGACGCCGGCGGGCTCGCCGCCTCGCTCGCCGCCCGCGGCCCCGACGTGATCGCGCTGCAGGAGCTCGACGGAGACGCCGTGGACGCGGTCGACGCCGAGCTGGCCGACGAGTACCCGTACTCGTCCGTCTCGAGCACCGTCGGCGTCTGGAGCCGGACCGAGCTGACCGACGAGGAGCCGCTCGACCTCGGTCTCGGCTGGGAGCGCGCGCTCGCCGTCGACGTCGACACGCCGGTCGGCAGCGCTCGCCTGTTCGTGGTGCACCTGGCCTCGTTCCGGCCGGGCGACCACGAGGAGCGGGACACCATGCTCTCGAACCTCGCCACCGCTCTCCGAGACGACGAGTCGGAGCGGACGCTGGTCATCGGCGATTTCAACACGCCGACGGACGACCACCTGTTCGCTCCGGTGCTGGCGGAGGCGGGTCTCGTCCGCACGGGCGGAGTCGGCTTCCCGGCGACCTGGCCGTCCCTGCTGCCGCTCGTCTCGCTCGACCACGCGCTCGCCGACGGCGTCACCGCCGCGACCGTCGCGGTCCTGCCGCCGAACGGCTCCGACCACCGCCCGATCAGTCTGACGATCGGTTCCGCGTAGCGAGCGTGTCGCTGAGGTCGATCCCCTTGGCCGACTCGGGAGCCGACCGGGACAGGAGCGAGGCGGGACGCACGGCCCCGGAGCCGAAGCGGGCGGCCACGCCGTCGACCGCGAGCTCCGCGTCGCGCCAGTCGTCGGAGTCGCTCCACAGGGAGAACGCGACGTCGTCGCCCTCGACCAGCTGCTCGCCGCGCACGCCGATCAGCCGCACGGGCCGCCGCATCGGGTTGGCCGCCTCGAGGAGCGCGGAGGAGGCCTCGTAGAGGACCCGGGCCACGTCCGTCGCCTCGACGAGCGTGCGGGAGCGGGTGAGGGTGCTGAAGTCGCCGAAGCGCACCTTCACCGCGACGGTGCGGCAGCGCACTCCCGAGCGGCGCATCCGCACGGCGACCTTGTCGCAGAGCCGCAGCAGCTCACGACGGACGAGCTCGGGGTCGGCCACGTCGTCGGCGAACGTGATCTCGTGTCCGGCGCTCTTCTCGATCTGGCGGGTGTCGACCGGCCGCGGATCCACCCCGTTCGCCAGGGCGTGCAGGCGCCTCCCGGTCGCCTCGCCGAGGGCGGACACCAGCGACGGCAGCGGGGTGGTCGCGACGTCGGCGACGGTGCGCAGACCGCGGCGGACGAGCGCCTCCTCCGTGCTCGCGCCGACTCCCCACAGCGCGCTCACGGGCAGCGGATCGAGGAACTCGCGGACGCCGTCGGCGGGGACGACCAGCAGACCGTCGGGCTTGGAGCGGCCGGAGGCGAGCTTGGCGACGAACTTGGTGCTGGCGATCCCGACCGAGCAGGTCAGCCCGAGCTCGGCGTGCACCCGGCGGCGGATCTCGGTGCCGATCGCGAACGGCGAGCCCGAGATGCGGCGGGCACCCGCGACGTCGAGGAACGCCTCGTCGATGCTCAGGCGCTCGACCAGCGGCGTGAAGGAGTCGAAGATCGCCATGACGCGGCGAGAAGCCTCGCGGTAGCGCTCCATGTGCGGCTCGAGGACCACGGCCTGCGGGCAGCGGCGGAGGGCGACCGCCATGGGCATCGCCGAGTTGACGCCGTAGCGGCGCGCCTCGTAGGTCGCCGCTGTGACGACGGAGCGCGCTCCGTGGTGCCCCACGATGACCGGCCTCCCGCGCAGATCCGGCCGGTCGAGCAGCTCGACGGAGGCGAAGAACGCGTCCATGTCGATGTGCATGATGCTCGCGCGCGGGTCGTCGAAGGGCTCGGTCGTGACCTGCCGCCCCGTGCCGTCCTGCTTGCTCACGCGGTGCCGTCCTGCTCGCTCACGCCGTGCCGTCCTGCCTGCTCACGCCGCTCCGTCCTGCTCGCCCACGCCCTGGGACATGCTCGCACGCACCACCGACATCGGCCGCTCGACCGCTGCGCGCGGGCCGGCCGGGAATGAGCGCCGACCACTCGCGGTTGACCCGAGCACCACGACGCTCCGGAGAGACCATGACGCACGAGCAGCCCGACTCCCCCACCGCCACCGAGACCGGCCCCGGCGCCGAGATGAGCCGCTGGCTCGATCTGCAGGACCGCGCCCACCGCGCCTTCGAGCTCCGGCTGAGCGCCGTCGAGGACTGGTCGGCCCCCACGCCCGACACCGAGTGGGACACGCGCGCGCTCGTGCTGCACGTCGTCCGCGAGCAGCAGCGCGCGCACACGCTCCTCTCGGGCGGCGACGAGTCGGCGCTGCGACTCGAGTCCGTCGCCACCGATCTGAGTAGCGAGTGGCGCCGCGTGACCGACCGCCTGCGCGTCGCTGTCCGCACCGTCGACCCGGCGGCGACCGTGCAGCTGGGGCGCGACACCGTCAGCGCCGTCGAGCTGCTGCAGGAGCAGACGGCCGATGTGACCGTCCACGCCTGGGACCTCGCCCGCGCGACCGGCAGCGACGAGCGGCTGGACGAGGAGCTCGTCGCAGCGGTCTGGGAGCTCTTCGCACCCCAGGAGGAGACCCTGCGCGCGAGCGGCCTCTACGCCGCGCCCGTGCCGGTCGACGACGCCGCCTCCCTCCAGAGCCGCCTGCTCGCCATCACCGGACGCGACGACCGGATCGCCGCCTGACGGCCCGGCGCCCGGACGCCGTCAAGGCCTGGGGGCGTCCAGGGACGCCGCGGCAGGATGGAGTGGACCACGAACACGGGGCGACCCGCCCCGACGAGGAGAGGAACGTCCATGACACGCATCGCCGTCATCGGAGCCCACGGCAAGGTGGGGCAGCAGATCCTGCACCTGCTCTACGACGCCGGCCACGAGTCGGTCGGAGTGATCCGCAACCCCGATCACGCCGAGGACATCGTCCGGCTGGGCGGCGAGCCGCTCGTGCACGACCTCGAGGACACGACGCCCGAGGCCTTCGCCGAGGCGCTGGGCCACGTCGACGGCATGGTCTTCACCGCCGGAGCCGGGCCCGACTCGGGCCCGGAGCGCAAGCGCACCGTCGACCTGGGGGCGTCCGTCCTCAGCCAGAAGGCCGCCGCGATCGTCGGGGTCCAGCACTTCGTGCAGGTCAGCGCGATCGGTGTGGACGAGCCGCTCCCCGAGGACACGGAGGAGGGCTGGAAGGCCTACGTCGAGGCCAAGCGCGACGCCGACGCGGCACTGCGCGACTCCGGCCTCGACTACACGATCCTCCGCCCGGGCGGGCTGACGGACGACGAGGGCACCGGCACGATCACGCTCGGCACCTCCGTCGAGAAGGGGAGCATCCCCCGAGCGGACGTCGCCGCCACGGTGATCGCCGCCCTGGCGCAGCCGACCTCCATCGCGAAGACGTGGGAGATCGTCTCCGGTCCCACCCCGATCGAGGACGCGGTGGCTCAGGGAGCCTGAGCCCCGGCACCTCCTCCTAGAGTGGGGCGGGTGAGCACCCACCCGCCCCGCCCCTGGATCCGCAGCTACGCGCCCGGCGTGCCGACGGAGCTCGAGCTCCCGACCGGCTCGCTCGTCGACATCGTCACCGAGTCGGCCGAGCGGTATCCCCACCAGGTCGCGCTCGAGTTCTTCGGCCGTTCGACCAGCTACTCCCAGCTCGCCGACGAGGTGGAGCGGGCCGCAGAGGGCCTCCGCCGCCTGGGCGTCCGCGCGGGCGATCCTGTCGCCCTCGTCCTCCCGAACTGCCCGCAGCACGTCGTCGCCTTCTACGCCGTCCTCCGGCTCGGCGCCGTGGTGGTCGAGCACAACCCGCTCTACACCCCGCGCGAGCTGCGCCACCAGTTCGAGGACCACGGCGCTCGTGTCGCGATCGCCTGGAACCGCGTCGTGCCGACGGTGCAGGACCTCCCTGCCGACCTCGGCGTCGAGACCGTCGTCGCCGTCGACCTCACCCGCGCGATGCCCGCCTCGATGCGCGCAGCCCTCCGCCTGCCGCTGAAGAAGGCCCGGGAGTCGCGCGCCGCGCTGACCGGGCCGGTCCGCGGTGCGATCGAGTGGGAGTCGCTGCTGAGGCGGCGGATCGACCCGGCGCACCCGCGCCCGGTCGCGGAGGACCTCGCGGTCATTCAGTACACGAGCGGCACGACCGGCACGCCCAAGGGCGCCGAGCTGACCCACGCGAACCTGACGGCGAACGCCGCCCAGTCGCGCGCCTGGGTGCCGACGGTCCGCCGCGGCGACTGCGTGGTATACGCAGTGCTCCCCATGTTCCACGCCTACGGGCTGACGCTCTGCCTCACCTTCGCGATGAGCATGGGCGCGCGCCTGGTGCTGTTCCCGAAGTTCGACCCGGAGCTGGTGCTGAAGGTCGTCAAGAAGCACCCCGCCACCTTCCTCCCGGCCGTTCCGCCGATCGCGGAGCGCCTGGCGCGCAGCGCGCAGCAGCGGGGCGTCTCCCTGCGCGGCATCGAGATCGCCATCTCCGGCGCGATGCCGCTCGACCCGGCGCTGGTCGAGTCGTTCGAGGCGCTGACCGGAGGCACGCTCGTCGAGGGCTACGGCCTCTCGGAGACCTCTCCGGTCCTGATGGCCAACCCGGTCGGTCCGACGCGACGCGCCGGGACGGTCGGGCTCCCGCTGCCCGGCACGGACGTGCGGATCGTCGACCCCGAGGATCCCGACACGGAGGTGGCGACCGGCGACCAGGGCGAGCTGGTCGTGCGCGGTCCGCAGGTGTTCCGGGGCTACCACCGCAAGCCCGACGAGACGGCGGCGACCTTCACCGGCGACGGCTGGTTCCGCACCGGCGACATCGCGACGATCGACGAGGACGGCTTCGTGCGCATCGTCGACCGGATCAAGGAGCTCGTGATCACGGGCGGCTTCAACGTCTCGCCGTCCGAGGTGGAGGAGGTGCTGCTCCGCCTGCCCGAGATCAAGGAGGTGGCGGTGGTCGGCCTGCCCGATCCGCGCAGCGGCGAGTCCGTGGCGGCGGCGGTCGTCCTGGAGCCGGGCGCGCAGCTCGACGTCGCAGCCGCCCGCAAGGCCGTCCGGGAGGCGCTGACCCCCTACAAGGTGCCCAAGCGGATCACCGTCGTCGACGAGCTGCCGCGGAGCATGATCGGCAAGGTCCTCCGCCGCCAGGTGAAGGCGATGCTGACCGACGAGGACTAGCCCGGAACGAGCGAGGGCCCCCGACCACTGTCCGTGATCGGGGGCCCTCTGCAACGAGGCTAGAAGCCGAAGTCGCCGCCTCCGAAGTCGCCGCCCCCGCCGAAGTCGCCTCCGCCACCGAAGTCGCCGCTGCCGGAGTCGCCCCAGCCGCCGCCGTCTCCGGCGTCCGCACCGGAGGCGTCCGCACCTCCCGCATCCGCTCCGCCGTCGGCCGAGGCGTCTCCCCCGCCGTCACCGCCGGCGTAGTCGCCTCCCGCGTCGGGGAGGAACGCGCCCGCGATGGCCGAGCCGATCGCGAACCCGGCGATCGTGCCGAGCATCGAGGAGGCGAGGACGCCGCCGAAGCCCATGCCTCCGCCGCCGGAGAAGCGCCGCTCCATGAATCCGGGCTGGCGCAGCTCGCTCCTCGTGGCGGACTGGGCGAGCGTGCGGGGATCGTCGTCCTTCGGCGCGTCGCCGACAGGGGCCCCCTCGCTGAGCTCTCGGAAGACCTGCTGGCGCTGCTCCGGGGTCAGCTGCTCGAAGGCCTCGCGGTGCACCTGCTCGATCGCCTCGGGCGGCGCGGTGCGGAGGAGATAGCGGTAGCGCTCGATGGCACGCTCATCGTCGGTGCGCGGAGACGTCGCCGGAGGGGAGCCGTACTCGGGCCTGCGCTCCGCGGCCTGCGGCGGCGCGTACGTCGAGCGGCGTGCGCTCTCGGGCTGCTCGTCGCGGCCCAGCAGTCGGTCCAGGAATCCCATGATCTCCTCCTCGGCGCCCGACGGACGCACACCGCCACCGTAGGCCCCTCGTCGCTCCGGGTGCTGAGCGTTCTCTCAGAGGCTGCTCGGAGCGGGGGCCTCGGTCATTTCTGCTTCGGGATGACCACCCACATCACGAGGTAGGCGATGATCTGCGGCCCCGGGAGGAGGCACGAGAGCACGAACAGGAGACGCACCACGAAGGGGCTCCAGCCGAATCGGCGGGCGAGACCGGCACAGACGCCGGCGATGATCCTGCCCCGACGGGGGCGCACGAGAGTAGCCATGACTCCACTCTGGCGCAGGGCGCCTGAGCGGGGCATCCGGGAAACCCCCTAGGTCTGCGCGGGAGTCCCGTCGAGCTCCTCGGGCCGGAACGCTCCGACCGAGCGGGCGAAGGCGGCGGCGCGCTCGGCGTCGGCCTCCGGCCAGACCACGTGGAAGCGCTCGAAGACCACGTCGCCGATGCCGCCCGGTGAGACGCGGGCGAAGTAGCGGCGGTGGCCGTCGAGCCAGGAGGCGCGCGTGCGGTCCCCCTCGCCCTCGGCCCAGGCGAACGCGTCGTCGACGGAGTCGAGCGGACCGGTCCGCACCTCGTCCGTCACGAGGACGACACGCGCCGCTCCCGCGCCGTCGCAGACGATCCAGTGGTCGCCCGCGACGGGCGCCCCCTCCTCGGCGAGGGACGCCGTGGCCGTCTTCACTCCGCGCCGCACGAGGCCCAGCAGCTCGTCCGCCATCGCCGTGCTGTCGCCGAACGCCTCGACCGGCGGGAGCGCTTCGTCGACTCCCGGATGCGTGGAGCGGTACTCCGCCCAGAGGAGCGCCGCCGAGGCGGCGTCGGCGTCGGGGAGGGCCGTGCGCTCCGGCGCGACGGGCACGAGCGCCACGATGTTCGCCCCGGCCAGGGAGGCGGGATCGTCGGGGTGGTTGTCGGGCGTGGTGACCGAGGCGAAGGGCCAGTGCTGCTGGAGCCAGCGGCGCGCGTAGGCGTCGAGCTCCTCCTCGAGCCGCGAGCCCCGGACGGCGGGGACGACCCACCAGGAGGCCTCGGCGGAGTCGCCGCCGCCGGGCCGGACGCTCAGAGCGCCCAGCGCCTCGGTGCGGTCCGGGCCGACGAGCAGGAACGCGTGCGCTCTGCCCGCACGCGACTCCTCCTCGAGGCGCAGGAGACCGCGCACGTCGTCGCCGAGGGACGCCGACGGCAGGGCGGCCGGATCGTCCACGCGGAGGAGAGCCGCGAGCCACGGTCTCTGCTCGCCGATCACCGCGTGCAGGAGGTCCGCGTCGCTGGAGACGAGAGGACGCAGGAGGGCGCCCGCCGGCAGCTCGAGCCGCGCGGGAAGGGGCGCGTCGCCGGTTCCACCGCTCATGACCGCACCTCCCCGCGCACCGGCTCAGCCGGCCGCGCGCTCCAGGACGAGCTCGCGGACGCGGGCGGCGTCGGCCTGCCCCTTCATGGCCTTCATCACGGCACCGATCACGGCACCGGCGGCCTGCACCTTGCCGTCGCGGATCTTCGCGAGCACGTCGGGCTGCGAGGCCAGTGCCGCGTCGATCGCCTCGATGAGCGCTCCGTCGTCCGAGACGACCGCGAGTCCACGGGCGTCGACGACCTCCTGCGGGGTGCCCTCTCCGGCGATGACGCCCTGGAGGACCTCGCGGGCGAGGCGGTCGGTCAGCGTGCCGCTCTCGATCAGACCGGCGAGCTCGGCGACCTGGGCCGGGGTGACCAGGGATGCCGGGTCCTCGCCCGCCGCGTTCGCGAGGCGCGCGATCTCCCCGGTCCACCACTTGCGGGCCGCCTGCGGAGCGGCTCCCGCGGAGACGGTCTCGGTGATCTCGACCAGCAGGCCGCTGTTGGCGACGTCCTGGAACTCGAGGTCGGTGAAGCCCCACTCCTGCTTGAGGCGGCGACGGCGGTCGGCAGGCTTCTCGGGGAGCGCGGCGCGCAGCTCCTCGATCAACTCCGGGCTCGGCACGACCGGGAGCAGGTCGGGCTCCGGGAAGTAGCGGTAGTCGTCGGCGTCGCTCTTCGGCCGGCCCGCGGAGGTGCGGCCGGTGTCCTCGTGCCAGTGGCGCGTCTCCTGCGTGATCGTGCCACCCGCGGCGAGGATCGCCGCCTGGCGCTGGATCTCGTAGCGGACGGCGCGCTCGACCGAGCGGAGCGAGTTGACGTTCTTGGTCTCGGTGCGGGTGCCGAGCTTCTCCTGACCGATCGGGCGGAGCGAGACGTTCGCGTCGCAGCGCAGGTTGCCGCGCTCCATCTTGGCGTCCGAGATGCCGAGCGCCAGCACGATGTCGCGGATCGTCGCGACGTAGGCCTTCGCGTACTCGGGCGCGCTCTTCCCCGCGCCGTAGATGGGCTTCGTGACGATCTCCACGAGCGGGACCCCCGCGCGGTTGTAGTCCACGAGCGAGTACTCGGCGCCCTGGATGCGGCCGGTGGCGCCGCCGACGTGCGTGAGCTTGCCGGCGTCCTCCTCCATGTGCGCGCGCTCGATCGGGATCTGCACGAGCGAGCCGTCGGCCAGCTCGATCTCGACCGAGCCCTCGAAGGCGATCGGCTCGTCGAACTGCGAGATCTGGTAGTTCTTCGCCAGGTCCGGATAGAAGTAGTTCTTGCGCGCGAAGCGGCTGGACGGGGCGATCGAGCAGCCCAGGGCGAGGCCGAGGCTGATCGAGTAGCGGACGGCCTGCTCGTTCACGACCGGCAGCGAGCCCGGGAGGCCGAGGTCGACCGGGGTCACGTTCGTGTTGGGCTCGGACCCGAACTCGTTCGGCGCGTCCGAGAACATCTTGGTCTTCGTGTTGAGCTCGACGTGCACCTCGAAGCCGAGCACCGGCTCGAAGGTCTCGAAGACCTCGTCGTAGTCCATCAGCTCGGGAGCGGACGTGTGCGCGGAGGCCATCAGACGGCACCTTCCTCAGTCGCGGAGAGCACGGAGTGGGTCAGGTCGGGGGCCTGCGCGAGGAGCGGGCGGCCCCACTTCTCCTCGAGCAGCGCCTCGAGCGCGGCGCCCACGGTGTAGAGGCGCACGTCCTCCCGGGCGGGAGCGAGGAACTGGATGCCGACGGGCAGCCCGTCCTCGTCGGCGAGGCCGGCGGGGACGGAGATGCCGGGGATGCCGGCCAGGTTCGCCGGGATGGTCGCGACGTCGCCGCGGTACATCGCCAGCGGGTCGTCGAGCTTCTCGCCGAGGCGGTAGGCGGTCGTCGGTGCCGTCGGCGAGGCGATCACGTCGACGTCCGCGAAGGCCGCGTCGAAGTCCCGCTGCACCAGGGTCCGGACCTTCTGCGCGCTGCCGTAGTAGGCGTCGTAGTAGCCGGCCGAGAGGGCGTAGGTGCCGAGGATGATCCGGCGCTTGACCTCGGGGCCGAAGCCCTGCTCGCGGGTCGCGGACATGACCTGCTCGACCGTGCCGCCGCCCTCCGGCGTGACGCGGAGGCCGAACCGGACCGAGTCGAACTTGGCGAGGTTGCTGGAGGCCTCCGCGGGGAGGATCAGGTAGTAGGCGGCGACCGCATGCTCGACGCTCGGGAGGCTCACCTCGACGACCTCGGCTCCGGCGCCCTGAAGGATCTCGAGCGCCTCGTGGAAGCGCGCCAGCACGCCGGGCTGGAAGCCCTCGCCGCCGTCGAGCTCCTTGACCACGCCGATCCGGAGGCCCGTCACGTCGGCGCGGCGCACCGCGTCGGCGAAGGAGGGCCAGGAGTCGCGCAGCGACGTCGAGTCGCGCGGGTCGTGGCCCGCGATGACGTCGTGCAGCAGCGCGGAGTCGAGGACCGTCCGGGAGACGGGGCCGATCTGGTCGAGGCTCGAGGCGAGCGCGATCGCTCCGTAGCGGGACACGCCGCCGTAGGTCGGCTTCACGCCGACGGTGCCGGTCACGTGCGCGGGCTGGCGGATCGATCCCCCGGTGTCGGAGCCGAGGGCCAGGGGCGCCTCGTAGCTCGCGACGGCCGCGGCGGACCCGCCGCCGGAGCCGCCGGGGATGCGGTCGAGGTCCCACGGGTTGTGGGTGGGGCCGTAGGCGCTGCGCTCGGTGGTCGAGCCCATCGCGAACTCGTCCATGTTGGTCTTGCCGATCGGGACCAGCCCGGCCTCGCGGACCTTGCGCATGACGGTCGCGTCGTAGGGCGGGCGCCAGCCCTCGAGGATGCGGGAGCCGCTCGTGGTCGGCATGTCGTTCGTGACGATGACGTCCTTGACCGCGAGAGGCACCCCGGCGAGGGGGTGCAGCGACTCGCCGTCGGCCCGCCGGCGGTCGATCGCCTCGGCGGACGCGACCGCGCCCTCGCGCGCGACGTGGAGGAAGGCGTGGACCGCTCCGTCGACCGCGTCGATGCGCTCGAGGTGGGCGCGGGTGGCCTCGACCGAGGAGACCGAGCCGTCGGCCAGCTTCCCGGAGAGGGCGGACGCGCTGAGGCGGACGAGCTCGTCGCCGTGCGCGCTCACTGCTCCTCCCCCAGGATCGCGGAGACCTGGAAGCGGCTGCCGTCGTGCTCGGGCGCGCCGGAGAGCGCCTGCTCGAGCGTGAGGGTCTCGCCGACCACGTCGGGCCGGAAGACGTTCTCGAGCGGGATCGGGTGGCTGGTCGCCGGCACGTCGGGCGTGGCGACGGCCTGGACCGCGCGCACGGAGTCGACGATCTGGCCGAGCTCCCTGGTGAGGCTCCCGATCTCGTCGGAAGTGAGGTCGATCCTGGCCAGCTGGGCCAGATGGGCGACCGTGTCGGCCGTGATCTCGGACATGCGTCTCCGTCTGGTGGTTCGGGGGGATTTCCGGCCGCCAGTCTACTCGGCGCGCCCGCACCGCCTCCGCCCGTGCCGCCCGCCCGTCAGGAGCCGCCGAAGAGGCTGGCGCCGTGCTTCAGGAGGGCGTTGTACGCGCCCTCGTAGGTGGTCGGCAGGTCCTCGCCGGGCTCGCCGTACCGGGCCAGCAGCAGGCCCATCAGGCCGACGGCGGGCGGGCTCAGCGGCTTGTCGCGGTTCACGTGCGCCGGATGCGCCGGTGCCGCCTCGGGGTTCGGCGGCAGGTACTGCGGCACCGTGGTCGGCCAGTCGCCGATCTGCCGCGGCTCGTCGAGGGTCAGCACCCCGAAGAGGTCCGGGGCGGAGGCGTCGCGAGCGGTCAGCGGCTCGAGGCCGTGCAGGGCGCTGAGGGTCCGGATCACGGCGCCGTGGTGCAGCTCGTCGTGCACGATCGTGCCGGCCCTCGTGTACGCCGAGACCGCGATCGCCGGCACGCGGCAGCCGAGCCGGTCGAAGGCGAAGCCCATCTCGCCCTCGCGGCCGTCGCCCGGCGGAGTCGCCGACGGCGGGGGGACGTGGTCGTAGAGGCCGCCGTGCTCGTCGAAGGTCGCCAGCAGGAGCGTGTTCACCGCGTTCGAGCCGGTCGTGCTCGCGCTCTCCCGGATCGCCGAGTACACCTGGTGCAGCAGCAGCTCGCCGGCGCGGACGTCGGACAGCGCGCTGTCGTAGACGGGCGTGCCGTCGACCTCGTCCTCGTGCAGGACCCCGGTCGGCGGGTGCATGTCGTTGTGGTCGAAGACGAGCCGCGGCTCGAGGAAGGCGTAGTCGGGCAGCTCGCCGTTCTCCACGTCGGCGTAGAAGCGGTCCATCGTCGAGAAGTGGGTCTTCCAGTACTTCTCGAGCACCGGCGCGTGCAGGAAGCCGGTGTAGGAGACCACCTGCAGCGCGTCGAAGTAGACGCGCCAGGTCCTCCCCGCCTCCTCGAGGCGGTTGAACACCGTCGGCGCGTCGGTCAGGTCGTCCGCGAGCCACTTCTCGTAGCCGCCGCCCTGCTTGTTGGTGACGAAGCCGTGCGAGGTCGACGCGTGCAGGAAGGACCGGTTGCAGAAGGTCTGGGAGGGGACGGCGCAGAACCACTGGTCGAAGACGGCGAACTCGCGGGCGAGGGTGGAGAAGACGGGCAGCATTTCCGGCGAGAAGCCGCCCATGATCGTCCGCACCTCCTCCGCCGTGGGCTCCTGCCCCTTCTTCATCACCCTCAGGTGCTGGACGTAGTCCTCGAGGAAGCCGCTCATCGTCGGGGCGGAGGCGTCGGCGGGCGCGTTGAAGGGCGCGGTCATGGCGCCGACGGTGCGGCCGGCGTTCTCGGGCGGATCCACCGTGCCGAAGAGCTGAGTGTTGACGTGCGGGTACTCCTCGCCCGGGTCCGGGTCGGGCTGGCGCATCACGGAGTCGGTGGCGCCCTCGTAGACGTGCGTGCCGACGGTCAGTCCCCCGGCGCTGGTGTTCGTCCGCTCGTCGGGGAGGAGGCCCTCGAAGCTCTCGCCCGCGGGCAGGTCGTCCGGTCCGTAGAGGCGGCCGAGGACGTTGTCGAAGGAGCGGTTCTCGAACATGATCACGACGACGTGGTCGAATCCCGGCTCCGTGCGGGCGGGCAGTCGCGGCTCCTCCTCGCGGCGGGGGCCGGAGGCGACGGCCGCGCCGATCGCGCCACCGGCGAGAGCTCCGGCTCCGACTCCGGCGGCGGCGGTGCCGGCCAGGAAGCGGCGGCGCGAGCGGGAGCGGGGAGCTCCGTCGTCGTGCTCCGAGGGCGTCCGCTCGCTGGTCATCTCCGCCGCCTCTCCTGCGCCGCCTGCGCCTGCTCGGAGTGTAGCGACGCGCCCGGGACGGCGGCTCGAACGCGGGCGAGCAGTCCCGACTCCGGCTCGGGGTCGACGTGCGCGCGGCGGGCCGCGTCGCGGAGGCGGCGCCCGACCGGCGCGGGCGGCGCGAACGCCGGCGCCGTGCGGGGCCAGCGCGCGAGGGACCGGTCGGGACCGCTGAGGAGTGCGGCCAGCTCACGGACCTGCGGATCGACGAGGGCCCGGCGCACGCCCGCCCGGGCGCGGACGAGCTGCGCGGGAGTCTCCGGACCGAGCGGCACGCCGATCCGTGCACCCGAGGGGACGGCCGAGGCGAGCACGAGCGCCGGCACCGTGCCAGGCCGCTCCGCGCTCCCCCGCGCGGTGACGAGGAACAGCATCCGCCGCCCCGCCCGCTCCGCGTCGCGGACGGCGTCGAACACGACGTGCAGCAGCTGCTCCGCGAGGCGCGCATCGGCGGATCGATCGGTGCCGGCGGCTGCGGCGTCGGCGAAGTCGGCCGGATCGACGAGGGACCGCGGCTCGACCAGGACGAGCGGAGGCAGGGTGCCGGCTGCGGCCTCGGCGGCCAGCGCGTCGATGGGAAGGAGGCGCCCGCCGCGGGAGCCGGCGGCGCCCGGATCGCGGTGGGGCCACTCCGGATCGGCGAGGAGCGTGGTCGAGACGCCCTGCCGCTCGTCGACCGCGAGAGCCCAGCCGGTGCCGGTCTCCCGGGCCGCGCGCAGGGCCGCCGGCAGCGGATCGCGGCCGTCGGCGCGCCAGTGGTCGGCCCGAGCGAAGGCCGTGGCGAGGAGCGCGTGCACCGGCAGCATCTCGGGGGCGAAGCGCGCGCCCGGAGGATCGTCCGGGCCGGGCGCGGTCATCACGGCGTCCGTATCACCGGTGAATACCGGACCGTCCGGATCGTCGAGCGCGCCGAGGACCTGGTCGCGGCTGCGGCCGGCGAAGGAGAGCACGACCAGGTGGTCGATCCGGCCCAGCACCTCGGCGGTCCGGCGCTCGGCGGCGGTGGGCCGAACCGCGGCGTCGAGCGCGAGCGACGCTGCGTCGGCGAGGGAGCGGCGCAGGACCGCACGCCGCTCCCCGCCGCCCGCGTCAGGCATCGGGCCCGGTCGGCTCCTCCGTGCTCGGGGCGGCCGCGTCCGGGACGGCGTCGGTCTCCGGCACGGCGTCGTCCTCCGGCGAGGCGTCGGAGCGCGATGCGCCGGCGACGTCCCCGTCCGGGCCGGCGGCGGCCTCCTCGGGAGCGTCGGCGGACGCCTCCTCCGGCAGCGCGATCGCGTCCGGTCCCTCCGTCACCAGGAGGTGGAACTCGGCCGCGGTGATGATCCGGAGCCCCAGGGCCTCGGCCTTGCCGAGCTTGCTGCCGGCGCCGGGACCGGCGGCGACGTAGTCGGTCTTCTTGGAGACGCTCGAGCCGGCCTTGCCGCCGGCCGCGAGGATGGCCTCCTGCGCCCCCTCGCGGGAGTACCCCTCCAGGCTGCCGGTCGCCACGACCGTGAGACCCGCGAGCACCCCGCCAGCGGCGTCCGCGGCACCGGGACCGGGGTGGCCGGGCGTGGCGAAGCGCACTCCGGCCGCGGCCCAGCGGTCGACGATCTCGACGTGCCAGTCGACCTCGAACCAGGCGATCAGGGCGTCGGCGATGATCCCGCCCACCCCGTCGACCGCGGCGAGCTCGTCGCGGCTCGCCACGCGGATCGCGTCGAGCGAGCCGAAGTAGCCCGCCAGCGCGCGCGCGGCGACCGGGCCGACGTGCCGGATGCTGAGCGAGACCAGCAGGCGCCACAGCTCCTTGGTCTTCGCCCGCTCGATGTTCTCGATCAGCCGGAGGGCGTTGGTGGAGGGCACGGAGGCGGCGTCCCCCGCGAAGGCTCCCGCCTCCGGGTCGAAGGCGCCGTCCTTGGCGAGCTGCCGCTTGCGCTTGAAGGGCGTGACGACCTTCGGATCGCCCTTCGCGTCGAGCTTCTGCAGACCCGTCTCGGAGTCGCGGACGACGACCTCGATCGGGAAGAGATCGGCCACCGTGAGCTCGAACAGGCCGACCTCGGTCCGCAGCGGCGGCTCGGCGGGCACCAGGGGCTGGGTCAGGGCGGCGGCGCTGACCTCGCCGAGCGCCTCGATGTCGAGCGCGCCGCGGCTGCCGATGTGCTCGACGCGCCCGCGGACCTGCGCGGGGCAGGACTCCGCGTTGGGGCAGCGCAGGTCGACGTCGCCCTCCTTGGCCGGAGCGAGCGTGGTGCCGCACTCGGGGCACTGCGTCGGCATCACGAACTCGCGCTCGGAGCCGTCGCGGAGCTCCACCACCGGGCCGAGCACCTCGGGGATGACGTCCCCGGCCTTCCGCAGCACGACCGTGTCGCCGATGAGCACGCCCTTGGCCCTGACCACGTCGGCGTTGTGCAGCGTGGCCTGGCGCACCTCGGACCCCGCGACCTTCACCTTGGTCATCTGGGCGAACGGCGTCGCGCGGCCGGTGCGCCCGACGCTCACGACGATGTCGAGGAGCTTCGTGTGGACCTCCTCGGGCGGGTACTTGTAGGCGATCGCCCAGCGCGGCGCCCGGCTGGTGGCGCCGAGCTCGTCGTGCAGCTCGAGCTCGTCCACCTTCACGACCACGCCGTCGATCTCGTGCTCGACCGAGTGCCGCTCGCGGCCGTAGCGGTCGACGAAGGCGAGCACCTCCTCCACCGAGGCCGAGACGCGGTTGTGGCCGCTGACCGGCAGTCCCCAGAAGGAGAGGAGCCCGTAGACCTCGGACTGGGTCGCGACCGGCGGGTCCGGCCAGGCGCCGATGCCGTGCACGTAGAGCGCGAGGGAGCCGACGCGCGCCTCGCCGGCGCGCAGGTCGAGACCCGACTTCTTGTCGAGCTGCTGGCGGAGGCCGCCGCTCGCCGCGTTCCGCGGGTTGGCGAAGGTCGGGAAGCGCCGCAGTGCGCTCGTGCGCGCCTTCTCCTCCTCGAAGACGCCTCGGGTGGCGGGCGGGCGGGACGACCAGCGGGTCCGCGCCTCCTCGACCGCCTCGTCGCGCAGCGTCTCCTGGAGGGCGTTCAGCTCGGCGAAGGCGGCCACGGGGATGAAGACCTCGCCGCGGACCTCGACGAGTGCCGGGTGGCCCTCGCCGGAGAGGCGCTCGGGGATGCCCGCGACGCGGAGGGCGTTGACGGTGACGTCCTCGCCGGTGCGGCCGTCACCGCGGGTCGCCGCCGTGACGAGGCGGCCGTCCTCGTAGTGGAGGGAGATCGCGAGCCCGTCGATCTTGAGCTCCGTGAGCCAGGCGACGGGGCGGTCGGCCGAGGCCACCGTCTTCTCGCACCACTCGCGCAGCTCCTCGGCCGAGAACACGTTGTCGAGGGAGAGCATCCGCTCGGCGTGGTCGATCGGGGCGAGGCCCGCTCCGACGATCCCGCCGACGGTCCGCGTCGGCGAGTCCTCGGCGGCGAGCTCGGGGTGCTCGGCTTCGAGCGCGGCGAGCTCGCGCACCAGGGCGTCGTACTCGGCGTCGGACAGCGGCGAGGAGTCGGCCGCGTAGTAGTCGTCGCTCGCCGACCGGATCCGCGCCCGCAGCTCCTCGACGCGGGCGGCGGGCTCGACGGCGCTCACCGGAGCACCGCGGCGTCGGCCGCGACCGTGCGGTCGATCGTGCACTGGCCCAGCACGCGGGTGCCGAGGTAGACGACGGCCGTCTGGCCGGGGGCGACGCCGTCGAGCGGCGAGTCCGGAGTGATCACGAGCTCCACCCTGCCATCGACGTGCGACACCACCGCGGAGGCGGGGACCGGGTCGGCGTGGGCGCGGATCTGGACGTCGCAGCGGAAGGGCGCGTCCGCGTCCTCGGGAGCGGCCCCCGCCCAGGTGAACCGCTCGCCGGCGATCTCGCCGATGCGCAGCGCCTCGCGCGGACCGACGACGACCTCGTTGCTCACCGGCCGCACCTCCAGGACGAAGCGCGGCCGGCCGTCGGGCGCCGGGACGCCGAGGTGCAGGCCCCGGCGCTGGCCCACCGTGTACCCGTGAGCGCCCTCGTGGGAGCCGACCACCGCGCCGTCACGATCGACGACCGCTCCGGTCTCGGGGGCGACGCGCTCGGCGAGCCAGCCGCGGGTGTCGCCGTCGGGGATGAAGCAGATGTCGTAGCTGTCGGGCTTGCTCGCGACGCTGAGGCCCCGCTCGGCCGCCTCCGCGCGCACGATCGCCTTGGACGGCGTGGAGCCGAGCGGGAACATCGAGTGCCGCAGCTGCTGCTCCGTCAGCACGCCGAGGACGTAGGACTGGTCCTTCGCCTCGTCGCTCGCGCGATGGAGCTCCGGGGAGCCGTCGGCGGCGGTGCGGAGGGAGGCGTAGTGACCGGTGCAGACCGCGTCGAAGCCGAGGTCGAGAGCCTTCTCGAGCAGGGCGGCGAACTTGATCCGCTCGTTGCAGCGCATGCAGGGGTTCGGGGTGCGGCCCGCCGAGTACTCGGCGACGAAGTCGTCGACGACGTCCAGCTTGAACCGCTCGGAGAAGTCCCACACGTAGTACGGGATGCCGAGGACGTTCGCGGCGCGCTGCGCGTCCATCGAGTCCTCGATCGTGCAGCACCCCCGGCTGCCGGTGCGCAGCGTGCCGGGCATCCTGCTCAGGGCGAGGTGTACGCCCACCACGTCGTGCCCCGCCTCCACCGCGCGGGCCGCGGCCACCGCCGAGTCCACTCCACCGCTCATCGCCGCCAGAACCTTCACCGTGCGAGTCTACGTTTCCCGCGGGCGCGGCCGGCAGGGGTTCAGGCGGGCAGCACCGCGCGGTTCGACAGTCCGGCTCGGGCGGCGCGGGCGTAGGCGCTGGGCAGCGCGGCCAGGAGGGCGTCGACGTCCGCGTCGGTCGAGGTGTGGCCGAGCGTCATCCGGAGCACCCCGCGGGCCTCGTCCTCGCTCCGGCCGAGCGCGAGGACCACGTGCGAGGGCTCCGGGATCCCCGCCGTGCAGGCGGACCCGGTCGAGACGGAGACGCCCGCGGTGTCGAGGAGGAAGAGGAGGGAGTCGCCCTGCGCACCGGGGAAGGCGAGGTGCGCGTTGTTGACGACCCGGCGTCCGGAGTCGAGGGCGGGCCCGGTCAGGGTTGCCCCCGGCACGGCGGCGAGGACGCCCGCGACGAGCCGGTCGCGCAGGGCCGCCAGGCGCTGCGCCTCCACCGACAGCTCGGCGTCCGCCTCGACCGCGGCGGCGGCGAAGGCCGCGGCGCCGGGCAGGTCCTGGGTGCCGGAGCGGACGCCCCGCTGCTGTCCGCCTCCGTGCAGCACCGGGACCACGCGGGCGTCGCGAGCGAGCACGAGCGCACCGGTCGCGATCGGCCCGCCGACCTTGTGACCCGAGACGCTGACGGCGGCCAGTCCCGCGCCGCGCCCGGAGCCGGAGGCGCGGCGGATCTCGGCGATCCGCAGCGGCACGTGTCCGAGGGCGGCGACCGCGTCGACGTGGAGGGGGACGCCGGCGCGGGCGCACGCGGCCGCCAGCTCGGCGATCGGGTTGATCGTCCCGATCTCGTTGTTGACCCAGAGCACCGTGACCAGGGCGACCGAGCCGGGGTCCTCCTCCAGCGCCGCGGCGAGCGCCTCCGGCCGCAGGGTGCCCTCGTCGTCGAGAGGCAGCCACTCGAGGACGGCGCCCTCGTGCTCGGCGAGCCAGGCGGCCGAGTCGAGCGTCGCGTGGTGCTCCCCCTCGGCGACCAGGACCCGGACGCGAGCCGGGTCCTCGCTCCGGCGCTGCCAGTAGAGGCCCTTGATCCCGAGGTTGACCGCCTCGGTGCCGCCGGCGGTGAGGATCACCTCGATCGGCTCGCAGCCGAGCACCCCGGCGAGCGCCGACCGGGCGTCCTCCAGCCGGCGGCGCGCCTCCTGGCCGGAGCCGTGGACGGAGGAGGGATTGCCGCCGTGGGCGGACGCCTCCGCGAACGCGGCGAGCGCCGAGGCGCGCAGCGGGGTGGTCGCGGCGTGGTCGAGGTAGATCACAGCAGCCCTTCGTCCCGCGTCGGGGGCACGGAGGGAGCCGGTGCCCGTCACTACTGTAAGTCGCATGACCTCTCACGATCCCCTGGCCCGGCTCGGCGTGACCGTGGACGATCAGGGCGGTGAGCTGCGGGTCTGGTCCGAGAGCGCGAGCGCCGTCGATCTGCTGCTGTACGACGAGAAGGACCCGACCTGGGTGACCCGCACGGTCCCGCTGGCGCGCGACGACGCCGCGGTCTGGTCCGCGCGCTCCGATCTGCTGGCCCCCGGCCGCCGCTACGCCCTGCGCGTCGACGGGCCGACGGGCCCCCGGCACCGCTTCGACCCCCGCCGGGCCCTGCTGGAGCCGTACTCCCGCGGCCTGCACCGGGTGGCGGAGAACGAGTGGCGCTCGGTCGTCGTGGACGACGCGTTCGACTGGGGCTTCTCCTCCCGGCCCGGCACCCCGATGGACCGCACCGTGATCTACGAGGCGCATGTGAAGGGGCTGACCCGGCTGAACCCGGCGCTGCCCGTGGAGCTGCGCGGCACCTACGCCGGCCTGGCGCACGAGTCGACGGTCTCGGCGCTGCTCGATCTGGGCGTGACGGCGGTCGAGCTGCTGCCCGTGCACGCGTTCGTGTCGGAGCAGCGCCTGCTGCGGCAGGGGCTGACCAACTACTGGGGCTACAACACGCTGAACTTCTTCGCCCCGCACGCCTCGTACGCCTCCTCCACCGCGCAGCGCGGCGGACCGACCGCGGTGCTCCGCGAGTTCAAGGGGATGGTGAAGCTCCTGCACGAGGCCGGCCTCGAGGTGATCCTGGACGTGGTCTACAACCACACCGCCGAGGAGGGGCCGGGCGGGCCGATGTCGAGCCTGCGCGGGATCGACGACGCCGGCTGGTACCGCCAGACGCCCGAGGGCCACTACGTGGACGTCACCGGCTGCGGGAACACGATCGACTTCGGCCGGCCCGCGGCGCAGCGCCTCGCGTTGGACTCGATGCGCTACTGGTCGGGCGAGGTCGGGATCGACGGCTTCCGGCTCGACCTGGCCGCGACCCTCGGCCGGGACGAGATCGCGCACTTCCGGAGCGACCACCCGCTGCTGCGGGCCGCGGTCGAGGATCCAGCGCTGGCCGGCGTGAAGATGATCGCCGAGCCCTGGGACGTGGGAATGGGCGGCTGGCAGACCGGGAACTTCCCGGCCGGGTGGTCGGAGTGGAACGACCGCTACCGCGACCGCGCCCGCAACTTCTGGCTCTCGGACATCGACTACGCCCGCCGCGCCGGCACGGCCCCCGTCGGCATCGGCGGCTTCGCGACCCGGCTCTCGGGCTCCTCCAACACCTTCTCGGCGGAGCGGGGCCCCCTCGCGTCGGTCAACTTCGTCACCGCGCACGACGGCTTCACGCTGGCGGACCTGGTCTCGTACAACGTCAAGCACAACATCGGCAACGGCGAGTCGAACCGCGACGGAGCCGACACCAACCGCTCCTTCAACCACGGCTTCGAGGGCCCCACCACCGACGAGCGGATCACGCTGGCGCGGCGCAAGGCGATGCGGAACCTCCTCGGCACCCTGCTGCTGTCGGCCGGCGTGCCGATGATCACGGCGGGCGACGAGACCGGGCGCAGCCAGCGCGGCAACAACAACGCCTACTGCCAGGACTCGGACCTGACCTGGGTGCGCTGGGAGGGCCTGGCCGACTGGCAGCTCGCGCTCCGCGCGCACACGCGCACCCTGCTGCGCCTGCGGCGTGAGCACCCGGCGCTGCGTCCCTCCCGCTACGGCAGCGGCGACGCGAGCGAGCCGGGCGCCACGACCATGACGTGGTTCGACGCCCACGGGCGCGGGATGAGCGAGCACGACTGGACCTCCGCCGCCAACCGGACGCTGCAGTACCTCGCCGCCTCGACGCCGGTCGAGGGCGAGCCGGACCGCGTCCTGCTGGTGGTGCACGGCGTCGAGCAGGACACCACGGTCGTGCTCGCCGACGGCGAGGGGGTCACCGGCTACACGCGCCTGTGGAACAGCGAGGAGCCGGAGCCGCTGGAGCACGGCGAGTCATTCGAGCCGGGGCAGGTCATCCGCGTGGCCGGCACCTCGATGCAGCTCTTCGCCGCGCACGGGCCGGCGGCCGAGCAGGACGCCTGATGGCGCGGAGCGGGCCGGGGACCCCGGCGACCGTCGCGCTGACGGCGGCGGGCGTCCCCTTCACTCCCCGCCAGTACCGGCACGACCCGGCCACGACGCGCTACGGGCTCGAGGCGGCCGAGGCGCTCGGCGTCGAGCCGGAGCGCGTGTTCAAGACCCTGATGGTCGACGTGGACGGCGAGCTCGTGGTGGGCGTCGTGCCCGTCACCGGCTCCCTCGGGCTGAAGGAGCTCGCGGCCGCGGTCGGAGGCAGGCGGGCGGCGATGGCCGACCCCGTGCTGGCCCAGCGCCGGACCGGCTACGTGCTCGGCGGCATCTCGCCGCTCGGGCAGAGGACGCGGCATCGCACCGTGATCGACGAGACCGTCGAGCTCCACGACACGGTGCTCGTGTCGGGCGGGCGCCGGGGCTTCGACATCGAGCTCACCCCCGCCGACCTCGTCGCCGCGACGGCCGCCCTCCTCGCCGACATCGCGCGCTGACCCCCGATCCCTCGCCGTCCTCCTCCGGGCGCCGTTTCGCTCGATGCGCCGTCCTCCTCCCGCGAGATCCCACTCCGGTCCGCGAGGCGTCGAGGAAGGCGCACCGGAGCGGCATCTCGCGGAGAGGGACCGGGCGGGGTCAGCCGGCGGCGGCGGCCAGGCCCAGCTCGGCGGAGCGGGCCAGGAGGGGATGCCGCGGTACGACGCGGACGGTGTAGCCGAAGGATCCGCTGCGGTCGAGGGTGACCACTCCGGCGTAGGGCACGCGCCCGACCGCGTCGGCCGGCACCACGGCACCCGACTCCTCGACCACCTCGAGCTCGTGGTGGCGGACCTCGGTGAGCGAGCCGTCAGCGGACGTCGTCCCGTACACGACCTCGACCGAGACGTCCGCCGGCGAGAGCTCGCCCAGGCGCACGCCCGCCCGCACGGCGAGCCGGTCCCCGCGCTGGGGCACCGCGTCGATCCCGCCGGATTCGACGGACGCGACCGCGACTCCGGCCCAGTCGGCGCGGACCCGCCGCTTCCAGCTTGCCAGCTCCTTGGCCGGCTCGAAGTGATCGGCGGCGACGGCGCGCCCGGCCTCGGCGGCCGGCGAGTAGAGCGCCTCGACGTACTGGCGCACCATCCGCTCGGCGGAGAGCTCGGGCGAGAGGGTCGCGAGGGTGTGCCGGATCGACCGCACCCACCGCCGGGGCACGCCGTCGTGGTCACGCTCGTAGTAGCGCGGCACGACCTCGGTCTCGAGCAGCTCGTAGAGCGCCTCGGCCTCGAGCGTGTCGCGGGCCTCCGGGTCGAGCGCGCGGTCGGAGGAGGGGATCGCCCAGCCGTTCTCGCCGTCGAAGTACTCGTTCCACCAGCCGTCGAGGATCGAGAGGTTGAGCGAGCCGTTGAGCGCCGCCTTCATCCCCGAGGTGCCGCACGCCTCGAGCGGGCGCAGCGGGTTGTTGAGCCAGACGTCGGTGCCCGGGTAGAGCAGCTGCGCCATCGCGATGTCGTAGTCCGGCAGGAAGACGATCCTGCGGCGCACGTCCGGCTCCTGCGCGAAGCGGACGAGCCGCTGGATCAGGCGCTTCCCCTCCTCGTCGGCCGGGTGGGACTTGCCCGCGATGACGATCTGGATCGGGTGCTGCGGGTGGGTGAGCAGCGCCCGCAGACGCTCGGGGTCGTGGAGCATCAGGGTCAGCCGCTTGTAGGTCGGCACCCGCCGCGCGAAGCCGATGGTGAGCACGTCCGGGTCCAGCAGCTCGTCCAGCCAGGCCGGCGGGAGGCCGCCCGGGTTCTGCTCGCGCCAGGAGCGGGCGGCCCGGCGGCGGGCGTCCCGCACCAGCTGCTCCCGCATCGCCCGGCGCGCGGCCCACAGCTCGGTGTCGCCGAGCGCACCTGAGGCCCAGTCGGCCCGCGTCGTGTCGTCGGTGCCGAGCCGCTCCTCCGCGAGCCGCCGGAGGATCGGATCGGTCCAGGTGGCCGCGTGGACGCCGTTCGTCACCGAGCCGATCGGCACCTCCGCCGTCTCGAAGCCGGGCCAGAGGCTCGAGAACATCGATCGGCTGACCTCGCCGTGCAGCGTCGAGACGCCGTTGGAGCGCTGCGCGAGCCGCAGGCCCATGTACGCCATGTTGAACGCCGTCCCGGAGTCCCCCGGCTCGGCGCCCAGCGCGAGCACGTCCTCGACCTGCACGCCCGGGAGCAGCTCCGTGGAGAAGTACTCCTCGATCATCCCGCGGTCGAAGCGGTCGATGCCCGCCGGCACCGGAGTGTGCGTGGTGAAGACCGTGCTCGCCCGCACCACCTGGAGAGCCTGGTCGAAGTCCAGGCCCGCGCCGATCAGGCCGGAGATGCGCTCGAGCCCCTGGAAGCCGGCGTGCCCCTCGTTGGTGTGGAACACCTCCGGGAGGACGCCGCCCGAGACCTCGGCCCAGAGTTCGAGCGCGCGGACCCCGCCGATGCCCAGCAGCAGCTCCTGCAGCAGGCGGTGCTCGCCCCCGCCGCCGTAGAGGCGGTCGGTGACGGAGCGGAGCGAGTCCTCGTTCTCGGGGATGTCGGTGTCGAGCAGGAGGAGGGTCACCCGGCCGACCTCCGCGCGCCAGACCCGGGCGTAGAGCGCGCGTCCCTCGGGGAGCGCCAGCACGATGCGGGCGGGCGAGCCGTCGGCGAGACGGACGACGCGCAGCGGCAGCCCGTCGGGATCGAGCGAGGGGTAGGACTCGAGCTGCCAGCCGTCGGCGGAGAGCTTCTGCGAGAAGTAGCCCGACCGGTAGAAGAGGCCCACGCCGGTGAGCGGCACGCCCAGGTCCGAGGAGGCCTTCAGGTGGTCGCCCGCGAGGATTCCGAGTCCGCCGGAGTACTGGGGCAGCGCCGCCGCGATGCCGAACTCCGGCGAGAAGTAGGCGATCGAGCGCGGGGCGGACTCCGGCAGCGACTGGTACCACCGCGGCTCGGTGCGGTACCGCTCCAGCTCGTCGCGGAGGCGCCACGCCTCGTCGACGAAGCCCTGATCCCCCGCCAGCTCGGCGAGGCGCTCGGGGCTCACTGCTCCGAGCAGAGCGGTGGGGTCCGCTCCCCCGCGCCGCCACAGCTCCGGATCGACCCGCTCGAACAAGCGCCGGGCGGGCTCGTGCCAGGCCCAGCGCAGATTGCCCGCCAGATCGCCCAGAGCCGAGAGCTCGGGCGGGAGGACGGAGCGGACGATGAAGCGGCGGATCGCCTTCACGGCACCCCTCGACTCTCTGCGGACCCCGGAGCGCCCGGTCGCGGAGCACCGGGGCGGTCGCGCTCGGTCACCCTAGCGGACCCCTCGGCCGCCGCGGATCGGCCGGACGCGCACCCGCCCCGACGCTCCGGCACGCGCTCCCCGGATCCGTTTGCACAGGCCCGAGCGCGGGCGCAACCGTCGTGTGCGAGCCGCCGCCGGTCGCTACTGTCGTGACGTGGCTCAGATACCTTTCGGCAAGGCTCAGAACGGCAAGGACGCACGGCGAGCGGGTCGCGGACGCGCACCCCAGGAGGCGTCGGCGCCTCCCGAGACGGCCGCTCGGGCGCCCGCCGCCGCCCCCGAGGCGACTCCTGCTCCCCCCGCGGCCGACAGTGCACCGGCCGCCCCGGTGACCGCGGACGCACCCCACGCGTCGCCGGCGACCGCGACGACCGGGAGCGGCTACCGCGTCCGGGCCGAGCGCCTGCCGATCATCGACCCGCAGCCGCGGCTCGAGGACGACCGCTGGCCCGCGAAGGCGTTCGTCGGCGAGGTCGTCCCCTTCGCTGCCACGGCCTTCCGCGAGGGGCACGACCTCATCGGCGTCGACCTCCTGCTGCGCTCGCCGTCCGGGGCCGAGTCGGAGCACCGCATGTCGCTCCTCGCGACCGGCACCGACCGCTACGGGCGCCTCGTGGCCCTCGACGAGGAGGGCGATTGGAGCTACCGCATCCGCGCCTACGCCGACGACTGGGCGACCTGGCTCCACACGGCCGAGGTCAAGATCCCGGCCGGCCTGGACATCGACGTCACCTTCGCCATCGGCGAGGGCCTGCTGCGCAGCGGCGCCGACGACTCCTCGCGGCCCGAGGGCGAGCGCAGCCTGCTCTCCGACACCGCCGCCCGCGTCGGCGACACCACGCTGAGCGCCGAGGAGCGCCTCGCCGCGGCGACCGATCCCGCCGTCCACGGCGCGCTCGACGCCCGCCCGGTGATGAGCCTCACCAGCGTCTCGGAGCCGCGCACCATCCACGTCGAGCGCACCCGCGCCGGCGTCGGCGCCTGGTACGAGTTCTTCCCCCGCTCCGAGGGCGCCGTGCGCCACGAGGACGGGACCGTGACCAGCGGATCCTTCCGCACCGCGATCGACCGCCTCCCCGCTGTGGCCGCGATGGGCTTCGACGTGCTCTACCTGCCGCCGATCCACCCCATCGGCCGCTCCTTCCGCAAGGGCCCGAACAACACGCTCGACGCCGGCGAGAACGACCCCGGCTCGCCGTGGGCGATCGGCTCGGCCGAGGGCGGCCACGACGCGATCCACCCGGACCTCGGCACCGAGGACGACTTCCGCGCCTTCCACGCCGCGGTCGAGGCCGCGGGCCTCGAGCTCGCCCTCGACTTCGCCCTGCAGGCCTCGCCCGACCATCCCTGGGTCACCAGCCACCCCGAGTGGTTCACGACGCTCCCCGACGGCTCGATCGCCTACGCCGAGAACCCGCCGAAGAAGTACCAGGACATCTACCCGATCAACTTCGACAACGACCCCGAGGGCATCCGTCAGGAGTCGCTGCGGGTCCTGCGGCACTGGATCGACCTGGGCGTGCGGATCTTCCGCGTCGACAACCCCCACACGAAGCCGCTCGACTTCTGGGAGTGGATCATCCACGAGGTCAACGCCGAGCACCCCGAGGTCGTCTTCCTCGCGGAGGCGTTCACCCGCCCCGCGATCATGCGCGCGCTCGGCAAGGTCGGCTTCCAGCAGTCGTACTCGTACTTCACCTGGCGCAACACCAAGGAGGAGCTCGGCGAGTTCTTCACGAGCATCTCCCACGAGACGGCCGACTACATGCGGCCGAACCTCTTCGTGAACACTCCGGACATCCTCACCGAGTACCTCCAGTACGGCGGCCGCTCGGCGTACAAGGTGCGGGCGGCCCTGGCCGCGACCGCGTCGCCGCTGTGGGGGGTCTACGCCGGCTACGAGCTGGTCGAGAACGTCGCTCGCCCCGGCGCCGAGGAGAACATCGACAACGAGAAGTACGAGTACAAGACGCGCGACTGGGCCGGCGCGGAGGAGTCGGGCCGCTCGCTGGCGCCGTACATCACGCGCCTCAACGAGATCCGGCGCTCGCACCCCGCGCTCGGGCAGCTGCGGAACCTGCACGTGCACGGCAGCGACGACGACGCGATCCTCGTCTACTCCAAGCACCTGCAGGCCGCGTTCACGGGCACCGGGACCGACGACACGATCATCGTCGTCGTCAACACCGACCCGCACTCGGCCCGCGAGACCACGGTCCACCTCGACCTGCCCGCGATCGGGCTCGACTGGAGCGCGACCTTCGAGGTCGAGGACCTGATCACCGGTGCCGTCTGGACCTGGGGCAGCGACGACTACGTGCGGCTCGACTCGTTCGTCGAGCCCGTGCACATCCTGAGCGTGAAGGCGGACGAGCGATGAGCGGAACCACCCCCGAGGGCACGAGCCCGGCCGAGGAGGCGGGCCTCGGCGCGCACGCCGAGACGGTCCCCACGACGGGCACCAGCTCGGCGACCACCTCCGGCCACGGCGCGCACGTCGCCGACGCGGCGCCCGACGCTCGACAGCACCCCGGAGCGGACGGCGAGAACGCGCGCAGCTACGCGGTCGAGACGGTCCCGGAGGCGCCTCAGCCGGTCGCGGCCGACGACGCCGTGACCGTCGAGCCCGACGCCGACGACGCGGAGTCCGCTCCGGTCGGCAGCGGGGCCGAGGGCGACCTGCCCGACGACACGGACGCCGCCGATTCCGTCGCAGCCGACAGCGCCGCTCCCGTCGAGACGACCGCGGACCCCGCATCCGCTTCGGGCCCCGTCGACGGCACCGCTGCGATCGCGCTGCCCGACATCCCGGAGTGGGTGCTGCAGCAGCTCGCCACCGGCAGCAACGCGCTCCCCCACGACGTCCTGGGCCAGCACCTCGTCGCGGCCCCCGGCGTCTCCGACCCGGTGACGGTCGTCCGCGTGCGCCGCCCGCTCGCCGAGAAGGTCGCCGTGGTGCTCGCCACCGGCGCCCGCGTCGAGCTCAGCCACCTCAGCGACGGGATCTGGCAGGGCTTCCACGTCCTCGGTCCGCAGGCGTACACCGTCGAGGCCCGCTACGGCGGCGGCGGCGAGTGGACCGCGGAGGACCCCTACCGCTTCTCGAAGACGGTCGGTGATTTCGACCTCTACCTCATCGGCGAGGGCCGCCACGAGCGCCTCTGGGAGGCGCTCGGCGCCCGTCACCGCGAGCACGAGGGGGTCTGGGGCACGAGCTTCGCCGTCTGGGCCCCGCACGCCCAGGCCGCTCGGGTCGTCGGCGACTTCAACGACTGGAACGGCGAGGGCCACTCCCTCCGCAACCTCGGGACGACCGGGGTCTGGGAGATCTTCGTCCCGGGCGTCGAGCCCGGAGCCTCCTACAAGTTCGACCTGCTCTCGCGTGACGGCCACTGGGTCCGCAAGGCCGACCCGATGGCCCGCGCCACGGAGGTGCCGCCCGCGACCGCCTCGAAGGTCCCCGTCTCGCACCACCAGTGGGGCGACTCCGGCTGGATGGAGAAGCGAGCCTCGGTCGATCCGCACACGCAGCCGCTCAGCGTCTACGAGATGCACCTCGGCTCCTGGCGTCCGGGACTGGGCTACCGCGACCTCGCGGACCCGCTGATCGAGTACGTCACCGAGCTCGGCTTCACGCACGTGGAGTTCATGCCGCTCGCCGAGCACCCGTTCGGCGGCTCCTGGGGCTACCAGGTCACCGGCTACTACGCCGCCTCGAGCCGCTTCGGCACGGCCGACGACCTCAAGTACCTGATCGACCGTCTGCACCAGGCCGGCATCGGCGTCATCGTCGACTGGGTGCCCGGGCACTTCCCCAAGGACGACTTCGCCCTCGCCCGCTTCGACGGCGAGCCGCTCTACGAGCACCCGGACTGGCGCCGCGGCGAGCAGATGGACTGGGGCACCTACGTCTTCGACTTCGGGCACACCCAGGTGCGCAACTTCCTCGTCGCGAACGCCCTGTTCTGGCTCGAGGAGTTCCACGTCGACGCCCTGCGGGTGGACGCCGTCGCCTCGATGCTCTACCTCGACTACTCCCGCAAGGAGGGCGAGTGGCTGCCGAACCAGTACGGCGGACGCGAGCACCTCGAGGCGATCAGCTTCCTCCAGGAGGTCAACGCCACGGCCTACAAGCTGCACCCCGGCATCATGATGATCGCCGAGGAGTCGACGAGCTGGCCCGGCGTCACCCAGCCCACCAGCTCCGGCGGCCTCGGCTTCGGGCTCAAGTGGAACATGGGCTGGATGCACGACTCGCTCGACTACATGGCGAACGACCCGCTCTGGCGCCAGTACCACCTGGGCGAGATCACCTTCTCGTTCGTCTACGCCTTCAGCGAGAAGTTCGTCCTGCCGATCAGCCACGACGAGGTCGTGCACGGCAAGGGCTCGCTGATCCAGAAGATGCCGGGCGACCACTGGCAGCAGCTCGCGAACGTGCGCGCCTACCTCGCCTTCATGTGGGCCCACCCCGGTAAGCAGCTGCTCTTCATGGGCCAGGAGTTCGGCCAGTACTCCGAGTGGAGCGAAGAGCGGGGTCTGGACTGGTGGATCCTCGATCAGCCGAGCCACCGCGGTCTCTGGAGCCTCGTCGGTCAACTGAACCGCGTGTACCGCGACTCGCCGTCGTTCTGGGAGCTCGACCACGAGCAGTCGGGCTTCGAGTGGATCGACGGCGGCGCGGCGGCGGCCAACGTCGTCTCGTTCCTGCGCAAGGACAGCGAGGGTCGCCCGATCGCCGTCATCGCCAACTTCTCGGGCTCGCCCGTGCACGGCTACCGCGTGAGCCTGCCCACGGCCGGCCGCTGGGAGGAGCTCGTCAACACGGACGCCGAGATCTACGGCGGCAGCGGAGTCGGGAACTTCGGAGCGGTCGAGGCTCGCGAGGAGCCGTGGGCCGGCCGCCCGGCTTCCGCCGAGCTGGTCCTGCCCCCGCTGGCCGTGCTCTACCTGCGACCCGCCGACTGATCGGTCCCCGCACGGAAGAGGCCGCCCGCCGCGACGATCGTCGCGAGCGGGCGGCCTCTCGGCGTTCCGGCCGGCGTCAGTAGAGCAGGCCGGTGAGCCGGGCCCGAGCCTTGTTGACGCGCGGGTCGGTCTGACCGACGATCTCGAAGAGCTCCAGGAGACGAGCCCGGACGGCGGCCTTCCCCTCGGCGTCGAGGCGCGGGAACATCGAGAGCAGCCGGTCGAAGGCGTCCTCGACGTGGCCGCCAGAGACGTCCAGGTCGGCGACGGCGAGCTGCGCGTCGAGGTTCGACGGCTCGGCTGCGGCGGTCGAGCGGATGTCGTCGAGCGTGCGGCCCTGGAGGCGGGCCAGCAGCCGCACCTGCGCGAGACCGGCGACGGCGAGGTCGTCGCGCGGGTTCTGCGCGATGGCGGTCTCGTACTCGGTGATCGCCGCGGCGTAATCGCCCCGGTCGATCGCGTCGTAGGCCTCCTGGTGGTGCGGCGGCAGCGGCTCGGGCTCGGGCTCGCCGCCCTCGGCGGGAGCGACTCCCTCCACCGGCACCGTGCCCGTCACACCGTTCTGAGCGGCGAGCTGGAGGACCTGCTCGAGCAGGTCGCGCAGCTGCTCCTCGGCGACGAGGCCGCTGAACAGGGGCACCGGGCGGCCGCCGACGATCGCGGCGACCGTCGGCACGGACTGCACCTGGAACGCCTGCGCCAGCTGCGGGCTCGACTCCACATCGACCCCGACGAGCACGAACGCGCCGGCGTACGAGACGACGACCTTCTCGAGCAGCGCGGTCATGCTCTGGCTCTGGTCCGACCAGGAGCCGCGCAGGTCGACGATCACCGGCACGCGCGAGGAGAGCTGGACCACCTGGTCGAACTCGGCGTCGCCGGCGGTCAGCAGCAGCGGATTCGCGCCGGGCGCGCCTCCGGGAGCGGCGGGCGCGGCCGGGACGCCGGCGGAGGCGGCGGGCGGGGTGCGGCGGTTCACCAGCGACGAGAGGTCGACGGCGCCGCGGAGGTTTCCGGGCAGGGGCGGGACGGTGCTCACGGCAGCTGCACCACCGAGACGAGTCCCTGGCTCCATCCGAGCATCACGATCTTCTCCTCCGATCCGACGGGCGGTACGTAGAACAGCAGTTGGTATCCGTAGGTGGTCTCGATGCCGGTCGTCGACTTGTCCGTGCCCAGCAGGGTCTGCGAGGCGCCGGAGGTCGAGACGGTCGAGCCCTCGGCAGTGGGGCGGACGGTCGACGTCTCGGCGATGCTCGCCGCGACGAGGGCCCCCGAGTCGTTCGTCGCGAGCGCGATCGTCGGCGACGTGCCGGCGGCGTTCGAGAACTCGATCGAGGCGGTGTCCGGCAGCGCCTCGCGGTCGGCGTTCTTCTTGTCGACGCCGACCTGCCCCCGGAGGGTGTCGCCGTCGGCCGCGAAGAGCTCGGCGTACTGGCTCGAGTCGCCGTTGGCGAGCACGTCGGCATACGCGGAGCCGACGGTCTGCGGGGCGAGCTTCATCAGGCGCGAGTCGGGCGCCACGATCGACGTGCCGACGGTGACGGGCGCGACGTCGGGGATGCGCGCGTTGGCCTCGAGCGAGATGGCGTAGTCGACCTTGTAGTCGACGCGCGGGCTCGCCTGGCTCATCATCAGCGCGATCGGGGCCTGGGTGGTGTCCGTCGAGTTCTGCACGACGGCGGTGACCAGGCGCGGCCACGACTCCGTGTCCTGCGGGAGCACCAGGCTCACCGGGGAGGCCGGGATCGTCTGCGGCGGGTCGATCGTCCCGCCCTTGGCGACGACGTCGTAGTTCGTGGTGCGCTCGGTGAGCGCCTCGCCCTGGAAGCGCTCGGCCAGGATCCCGGCGTCCCGGGCGGCGTCGGCGCGCGACGCGACATCGGCGACCTGGGCGACGACGGCCTCCGCCTGCTGCGTGGTGACCACGGGGGTCGGCTCGGCCGAGACCGGCTCTGCCCCCGCGGTCGCCGTGGCGGACGCGGTCGGCGCCTCGCTCGCGCCCGCGGCGAGATCCGGCCAGTAGTCGGAGCTGCAGCCGGAGAGGAGGACCGTCGTCCCGAGGACGACGGGCAGCACCAGGGCGGCCCGGCGGCGCGAGGGCGCCGGCGACGCCGTGGAGGCCTGGATCCCGGCTCGCGGCCGGGGGCGGCGGGCACCGCGGGGGATCCTGCCCTGCGGTCCCTTCCGGCGCGGGCCGTGCTGGCGGCGCAGGTGGACGAAGGCCCAGACGTAGAGGACGAGGCCGAGGAGGAGGAACACGGCTCCTCCGAGCAGCAGCGGGCCGGCGAGGGGCGTCGCGGTGTCCACGGGCCAGCTGACGCGCACGGAGTCGGCTGCCGGCGCGGTGCCGTCGCTCGCGATGAGGATGGAGACGTCCTCCGGCACGTCGAGCGCCAGGGTCACGCTGCCGCTCCCCTCGAACTCCTCGAGCCAGAGGTCGGAGCCGCGCGGATCGACGACCGCCGCGTCGGCGGTCTCGACGTCGGAGGAGAGCTGGACGCGCTCGCCCGTCTCCTCCGCGGAGGTGAGGGTGTCGTCGGCGCGCTCGTAGCCGATGGCGTCGTAGCTCGAGCCGCCCACCCAGCCCAGCACGTCGGAGGTCCGGGCGTAGGCGACGACGAGGTCGCCGCTGCCCTCGACCGTGATCGTCTGGCGTCCCGGGTTGGCGCCCAGGGTGCTGCCGTCGATCACCGCGTAGGGAGCGGAGGAGTCGAGCGCGGTCTCGGCGGTGAGGGACTCCGGAGGAGCCCAGACCGTCCGCTGACCGATGCCGAGCACGATCATCGCGGCAGCGATGACGGTGGCGATGATGGCGAAGACGAACCGCACGAAAGAACTCCTCCTGCGTTGCCGGATCGGGGTGACGGCCGGGGCCGGCTCGGGGTACGCAGCCGGACCGGGGCGCGACGGCAACAGACAAAGACAGTCCACGATAGCCGATGCCCTCGCTCCGATGCCCGGGAGAAGCCGAGAGTGCGGCCCGAGCGGCGCGCGGTGCGGGTGTCGCCCCGGCCGCGGCCTCCCTGCTGAATACACTTTCCCAGTGCCGCGAGCCCCACCGCGGTCCTGCTCTGAAGGAGACGACGTGGCGAACGACGAGGCCGAATTCACCCAGGTGTTCCGTGGCTACGACCGGGACGAGGTCGACAAGGCCGTCCAGGGCCTGCGCCGCGAGCTCATCCACTCGAACACCCAGGCGGCCGAGAGCGGCCGCGAGGTGAAGCGCCTGTCCTCCCGGATCGAGGGCCTCGAGAAGGAGCTGCAGCAGGTCGGCACTCCCACCTACGCCGGCCTGGGCGCCAAGCTCGAGCACACCCTGCGCGTGGCCGAGGAGCAGTCCGAGCGGATCATCGCCCAGGCCGAGAACGACGCCTCCGCCCTCCGCCGATCCACCCGCGACGACGGCGACCGCATCCTCCAGGAGGCGCGCGACGAGGCCGAGCGCCTGGTGACCGAGGCGCGCCGCCGTGCTGACCGGACCCGCAACGAGTCCGAGGCGCAGGCCGCGGCGACGCTCGGCAAGGCCGCCGACGACCGCGACGTGATGACCCAGGACGCCGTCCGCGAGGCCGCCGCGATCCGCGGCACCGTGGCGACCGAGGCCGCCGAGACCCGCGCCACCGCGAAGCGCGAGGCCGCCGCGATCCGCTCCGAGGCCGAGCGCGAGGCCGCGGAGATGCGCGCCGTCGCCGCCCGCGAGATCGAGGTCGCCCGCGCCGAGGCCGCCCGCCTCGCCCAGGCCAACGAGCTCCTGCGGGCCGAGGTCGCCTCCGAGGTCGACCGGCTCCGGGCGGCCGTCGAGGCCGAGGTCGCCCAGGCTCGCGCGGCGGTCGAGGCCGAGGTGCTCTCGACCCGCGCCGCGCTCGACGCCGAGGTCGCCGCCGCCCGCGCCGAGGGCGCCCGCGAGATCGCCGACCAGCGCACCCGGCTCACCCAGGAGCGCGCCGAGGCCGTCGCCGTGCTCGACGCCGAGCTGGCGGGCCTGCGTGCCGCGTCCGCCGACGAGGCCGCTGCGCTCTCGCGCGAGGTCGAGCAGGCCCGGATCGACCTGGTGGTCGAGCTCGCCGCGCGCCGCGAGGAGGCCGACCGCGACGACCTGCTCCGCCACCAGGAGGCCGTCGCGCAGACCCAGCGCTACCTCGACGAGTCGAACCTGCAGCTCGCCGACGCCATCCGACGCGCGAACGACAAGCGCCTCGAGGCGGACGCCCTGCGCAGCGACGCCCTCGACGACACGACGCGACTGCGCCGGAAGGCCCAGGACGACTCCGACGCCCTCCTCGACGACGCGCGCGACCAGGCGCAGAAGCTCGTCGCGGACGCGGAGCGCCGCAGCCGCGAGCTGATGGACACCGCCGAGCGGCGCCTCGACGAGATCCGCACCGAGCGCGACGCGATCGCCGGCTACGTGTCGGGACTGCGCGGGCTCATCGGCCACATCGACGGACTCGCGGACGACAGCGACGGCGACGGCTCCGACGGCAGCGGCTCTGACGGCGACGGCTCCGACGGCGGCTCGTCCGGCCGCTAGGCGGTCGCTGGGCGGGCGGGCTCAGCCGAGCTCGCCCGCCCACTCCGTCGGCAGCGGGGACGAGGCGGGCGCGACCACGCGCACGATCTCGTCGAGGACGCGCCGGGTCTGCGCCTCGCCGACCCAGAGGTGCTTCCCGCCCTCCACAGCGACGAGGTCCAGCTGCGGCACGCTCGCGAAGCGCTCGGCGGCTGCCTCCGGCCGCAGGTAGTCGTCGAACTCCGGGACGAGCGCCACGAGCGGGCGGCCGTCCTCGCCCCAGGCGGCGACCTCCTCCGCGCTCGTGCGGTGCAGCGGCGGCGAGAGCAGGATCGCTCCCTCGACGGGGTGCTCCCTCCCCCACTTCAGCGCGAGCTCGGTGCCGAAGGACCAGCCGACCAGCCAGGGGTGCGGCAGTCCGCGCTCCGCGACGAGCGCCAGGGCTGCGGCGACGTCGGCGCGCTCCTCGGTGCCGTGTCCGAACGCGCCCTCGCTCGTGCCGCGCGGCGACGCAGTGCCGCGGGTGTTGAAGCGGAGGACCGCCAGATCGGCGAGCGCGGGCAGGCGGGCGGCGGCCTTCCGCAGGATGTGCGAATCCATGAAGCCGCCGTGGGTGGGCAGCGGATGCAGGGTGACCAGGGTCGCGACCGGCTCGTGCTCCAGGGGCAGCGCGAGCTCCCCGACAAGGGTCAGCCCGTCGGCGGTGTGCAGCTCGACGTCCTCGCGGCGGGCGGGGAGGACGACGCCTCCGCGGATCTCGTGGGTCATCGTGCTCCTCGGATTCTCCAGCAGTGCGTGTGCCAGTGACGGCGGCCGGCCAGGTCGGCCGCGTCGCCGAGCGCGCCGTCGGCCCGCCAGGTGACCAGGTGCGGCTGGCCGATGTCGATGGTGAGCCCGCAGCCCGGGCAGAGGTAGTTCTTCACGGCCCGCGCTGCGGAGACGGGCTGGACGTTCCACTCCCGGCCGGCGTGGGACTCGGTGCGCCGGAAGCCGGCGAGCATCTGCGAGAGGTCGCGCTGCTCGTCGTCGTCGTCACGGCGGCCGCCCCGGGGTCTGTTGCTGCGCGGCATCCCCCCAGTCTAGGAGGCCGCCGCCGTGCCCCTTCCGTCAGTGGGAGCTGTCGTCTATCTCGAGCCGGGTCTCCTCGGCGTCGAGCATCAGCTGCGCCCGCCGCAGCGTCCGCGAGGAGTAGACCCCGCGCCCCCGGGCGTCCAGCAGCGCCTCCCGCTCGGCGAGCAGGACCGCTCGGCGCAGCCGCAGGTACTGCGCGTGCGGGCCGAGGGGCGCGTCCTCCGCGCGGCCGACCTGCTCCCACGCCACCTGCGAGCGGGTCAGAGTGTCGCGGCGCACGCGCTCGAGGACGCGCTCGCCCGCCTCGCCGTCGGGCAGCTCAGCCACTGCCTCGGGGAGGGCCTGGATGCCCGTGGCCGCGACCTCGTCGAGCAGCGTCGCGAGCTCGCGGCGGTCGGCCTCTCCGTCGGTGCCCTGGATGCCGGTGAGCCGGATCAGCGCGGGGAGCGTCGCACCCTGCAGGAGCAGCGTCACGACGGCGACGGTGAAGGCGATCAGGATCAGCTGGGAGCGGTAGGGAGTCTCGTCCGGCAGCGACTGGGCCGCGGCGAGCGTGACCACGCCGCGCATCCCGGACCAGGACAGGACGACTCCTCCGCGCCAGCCGAACGCCTCGCTCGTGGTCGCGGCCAGGTCGGTCTCGCGCCGGAGGTAGAGCCGTTCCGCTCGCACCTGCCGCCGCCGGAAGCGCTCGTCGCTGGTGGCGCTGTTGCGCAGTCGCATCAGGCCCACCGCCAGCCGCCGGTTGATCCGCTCCGCCCGCCGACCGGAGCTGCGCAGCCACAGGAGCAGCGGCCACACGAAGAGGGCCCGCAGCACGATCAGGATGACCACGGTGGCCAGACCCAGCAGCACCGCGGTGCCCACTCCGAACTCGCCCGGGTCCACGACCCCGGAGACGATCGCCTTGATCTCGGCGCCCATGAGCAGGAAGACGCCGTTCTCGAGCAGGAACTGCGCCGTCCGCCAGTTCACCCGCTCGCTGATCCGCGACTGCGGCGAGAGGAAGCGCGCGCTGTTGTGCCCCGTGTAGATCCCGGTGACCACGACGGCGAGCACCCCGGACGCGCCCAGCTCCTCGGCCGGGATGTAGGCCAGGAACGGCACGGCGAAGGACACGGCGGTGTCGAGCACCGGGTCCCGCAGCGTCGAGCGCACGAAGACGGTGAGCACGCCCATCACCAGTCCGAGGACGATCGCCATCAGGACGGAGTAGACGAAGAGGACCCCCACCTCGCCCACGTCGATCGCGTCGGTCGTGACGGAGGCGCCGACCACGGCCGCCGCAGCCGTCGCGGCGCGCAGCAGCACCAGCGCCGACGCGTCGTTCACGAGGCTCTCGCCCTCGAGCACCGTCACCAGGCGGGGCGGGAGTCCGAGCTTCTTGCCGATCGAGGTCGCTGCCACCGCGTCGGTTGGGCTCACGACGGCGCCCAGAGCGATCGCTGCGGGCAGGCTCAGATCGGGGAACACGAGGTAGAGGAAGCCGCCCACCACGAGGGCGGTCACGACGACCAGCAGCACCGAGAGCCCGAAGATCGAGCGCAGGTTCCGCCGGAAGTCGGTGAGGGGCACCTGGATCGCGGCCGAGTACAGCAGCGGCGGCAGCACGCCCGCGAGGATCAGCTCAGGCTCGACCTCGATGTCCGGGACCCCGGGGAGGTAGGACGCGCCGATACCGATGACGACCAGGAGCAGCGGTGCGGCGATCCCGAGGCGGCTCGAGAACCGCGCGACGGTGACGACCGTGATGATCCCGACGACCCCGAGCAGCGCGTAATCCACGGCACCAGGGTAGCGAGAGCCTCAGCCCGCCGGACGCGGTGCCGAGCGGAGGGGAACGATCAGTACCAGCCGACCGACTCGGAGTGGGCCCAGGCGCCGCAGGGCGAGCCGTAGCGGCCGGAGATGTAGCCGAGGCCCCAGGTGATCTGGGTGCTCGCGTTGGTCGCCCAGTCGGAGCCGGCCGTCGCCATCTTGCTGCCGGGGAGTGCCTGCGGGATGCCGTAGGCACCGCTGGACTTGTTCTCGGCGTAGACGTTCCAGCCGGACTCGCGGTTCCAGAGGAGGACGAGGCAGTCGTACTCGCTGTCGGCCCAGCCGCGCTGCACGATCATGTCGTACGCGATGGCCTTCGCGGATCCGGGATCCGGAGCGGCGGCGCGCTGGACGGGAGCGGCGGTCTCCGCCTCGGCGGAGCCCGACTCCTCCTCGTCGACGGTCGCGGAAGCGGTCTGAGTCTCGGTCGGAGTGGGCGTCGGGGTCGGAGTGGGCGTCGGCTTCGCCTCGGCGCCGAACGAGTCGCGCTGGACGGTCCGCTCGACGGCGTCCGCGACGACGAGCCGCTGCGCGGAGTCGCCGTTGAAGCGCGCCGGGGCCTGGTAGTAGGGGGAGGCGACCGCGCCGCTGGACGGATCGACGACGTTCACCATGGCGAACGCGATCGACGCCGTGAAGGCCAGCACCGTCACCGGGATCCGAGCCCAGGAGCGCCGCACCGGGGTCTGGTGCGGGACCGCCGGGCGACCGCTGGTGCGGTTCGCGGGCGTGTGGGCGACGGAGGTCTGAGGATGCTGAGCCACGATTACGAAAGCATAACGGACGATGACCTGATCGGCCAGCAGATCCGGCTCCGGTCAGCGGACCGCCAGCATCACGTCGACGACCGTGTCGAGCAGCAGGTCGACCTGCGCCTCGGCGTACCCGCCGCGCTGCGGGGCGAAGGAGACGGTCCGCACGTCGTCCACGGTCAGCACCGATCCGTCGCGGAAGTACCCGGAGATCCGGTCGGCGAAGGCGTCGACCTGGCGGATGTTGTAGCCCGTCGTGAGAGCGCCGGCCCGGGTGAACCGCTCGCGGGGAGCGCGGGCCAGCCGGTTCACGATCTCCTGGGCGGTCGACCGCGCGTCCGCGAGCCACGCCTCCTCGCCCCGGGCCGCGATCGCGTACTGGCGCTCCCGCAGGGCGAAGGCGTCCTCGAGGCGCTCGAGCGCCGCATCGACGTGGGGCGCGGAGTAGCCGCCCTTGCGAAGGGTGAACGCGGTGTGGCGCAGGTCGGCGGCGCGGAGGTCCGCCGGTCCCCCGGAGAGCTGCGAGTAGGCCTCGCGCGCCGACGCGAGGAAGGAGTCGACCTCGGCCGTGTCGTAGCCGGGACGGGACTCGCGGGCTCGGGGGAAGGGAGCGGTCATCCCGACATCATGCCAAGCCGCGCGCCGGGAGCGGAATCGGCACGCCCCGGTGAGGCGCCCGCTCAGTGGGCGAAGACGAAGTACAGCACGTAGGCCGCGGCGGCCGACGGCAGGATCGAGTCCAGCCGGTCGAGGACTCCTCCGTGGCCGGGCAGCCACGAGCTCATGTCCTTGATGCCGATGTCGCGCTTGATCAGCGACTCGGCGAGGTCGCCGAGCGTCGCGGTGAGCAGCACCACCGCCCCGAACACCGCGCCGACCCACCAGGGCTGGCCGAGCATCAGCAGGGCGAGCAGGACGCCGACGCCGATCCCCGCGACGGCAGCACCGGCGAACCCCTCCCAGGTCTTCTTCGGGCTGATCCGCGGTGCCATCGGGTGCTTGCCCCAGGTGAGTCCGCTCACGTAGGCGCCGGTGTCGACGACGATCACGAGCACCAGGAACGCGAACGCCCAGAGCTGGCCGCCGGGCTCGGCGACGAGACGAATCGCGAAGGCGCCGAGGAAGGTCGTGTAGCCCTGGACGAACGCGCCGAGGCCGATGTCGAGGGCGAGGTCCCTCCGGCTCGAGGCGGTGCGCCGGAAGAGCTGCTCCCCCAGCCGCCAGACGCCGACGAGGACGGATCCGCCGAGGACGGTGGCCCACGCGGCGCCGAGGCCGCCGTAGTAGGCGGCCGGCACGGCGACGACCGCCACGATCCCGGTCGGGATGCGCGGGATGTCGCGACCGGCGTGGCGCAGGGCGTTCGAGAGCTCGAGCGCCGCGAGCAGCACCACCACCCCCGCGAGCACCATGAAGAGCTCCTTGACCAGCAGCAGGCTGACGACCATCGCGCCACCGCCGAGGAGTCCGATCGCGGTCGCCGACACGAGGTTCCGGCCCGAGCGCGCGGTCAGGCGGTCGTTAGTCGCCTCGAGCTGGGCGCGGGTCGCCTCGAGCTGGCGCTCGACGTCGGCCCGGCCCTGCTGGGCGCGCGCACGCAGCGCGTCGCGGGTGACCATCCGGGATCCCCGGGCACCCGGGACGTGCGGAGACGGTCTCTTCTCGCCGCCCTCGGGTCCTTCGGGGATCTCGGGCACCGCTACACCTCGAGCAGTTCGGATTCCTTGCGCTTGAGCGCCTCGTCGATCGCGTCGACGTGCTGCTTCGTGAGCGCCTCGAGCTCCTTCTCGCCGCGGGCGAGCTCGTCGTCGCCGATGTCGCCCTTCAGCGCGTCGAGGTCGTCCTTGCCCTTGCGGCGGATGTTGCGCACCGCGATCTTGGCGTCCTCGGCCTTGGTGCGGACGATCTTGACGAACTCCTTGCGGCGCTCGGCGGTGAGCTCCGGCAGGGTCACGCGGATGATCGTGCCGTCGTTGGTCGGGTTCGCGCCGAGGTTCGGCATGTCCCGGATGGCCTGCTCGATGTCGCGCAGCGAGCCCTTGTCGTAGGGCGTCAAGACGAGCGTGCGGGCCTCCTGGTTCTGCATCGAGGCGAGCTGCGACAGCGGCGTCGGGGTGCCGTAGTAGCTCACCAGCACCTTCTGGAACATGCCGGGGTTCGCGCGTCCGGTGCGGACCGTGGAGAAGTCCTCCTTGGCGACCTCGACGGCCTTGCCCATCTTGGTCTTCGCGTCGGCCAGTACATCCGAGATCACAGGGAGCTCCTTAAGAGAGGGAAGTGGTCAGTCTAGTTCGAGACGAGCGTGCCGAGCTCGGCGCCGCGGATGGCCTTCGCGACGTTGCCCGAGGGCTCCATGCCGAAGACCTGCATCGGCATGCCGTTGTCCATGCAGAGGCTGAACGCGGTGGAGTCGACCACCTTGAGGCCCCGCTGGAGCGCCTCCTGGTAGGTCAGCGCGTCGAGCTTCTTCGCGTCGGGGTTCGTCCGCGGGTCGGCGTCGTACACGCCGTCCACGCCGTTCTTGGCGACGAGGACTACGTCGGCGTGCGTCTCGAGCGCGCGCTGCGCGGCGACCGTGTCGGTCGAGAAGTACGGGAGTCCGGCGCCGGCGCCGAAGATGACGACGCGGCCCTTCTCCATGTGCCGGATCGCCCGGCGGGGGATGTAGGGCTCCGCGACCTGCGTCATCGCGATCGCTGACTGAACGCGCGTCTCGGCGCCCGCCTGCTCGAGGAAGTCCTGGAGAGCGAGGGCGTTCATCACCGTGCCCAGCATGCCCATGTAGTCGGCCCGGCCGCGGTCCATGCCGCGCTGCGAGAGCTCGGCTCCGCGGAAGAAGTTGCCGCCGCCGACGACCACCGAGATCTCCACCTCGGTCGCGGCATCGGCGATCTCGCGCGCCAGGGCGCTGATTACGTCAGGGTTCACGCCGAGCGTGCCGGCTCCGAACGCCTCCCCCGACAGCTTCAGAAGCACCCTGCGGCGCTTGCCCGTCGTCATCGCATCCGTCTCCGTCATGGACGTTTCCTCCCGTAGACCCGTACAAACCTATCCCGCGCGGAGCGGACCCCGCGACCACGCCCGGGGCCGCCCCGGGCAGAGCGAAGGGAGCCCGGGGCGACTGAACGACCCGGACTCCCTCCTGCAGTGCTGTTAGGCGCCGACCTTGAAACGGGCGAAGCCCGACACGGTCAGGCCCGCGTCGCTCAGGACCTTGCTGACGGACAGCTTGTTGTCCTTCGCGTAGTCCTGGTCGAGCAGGGCGACCTGCTTGAAGTACGCGTTCACGCGTCCCTCGATGATCTTCGGCAGGGCGGCCTCGGGCTTGCCCTCGCCGCGCGAGATCTCCTCGACGATGCGGCGCTCGTTGTCGACCTCGGACTGCGGCACGTCCTCGCGCGAGAGGTAGGACGGGTTCGCGAACGAGATGTGCTGGGCGACGGAGCGCGCGGTCTCGGCGTCCTCACCCGCGTAGCCGACGACCACGCCGACCTGCGGGGGCAGGTCCTTGTTCGTCTTGTGGAGGTAGATCGCGAAGTGCTCGCCGGAGACGGAGGCCACGCGGCGCAGCTCCACCTTCTCGCCGAGGATCGCGGCCTCGTCGTTGATGAGGTCGGCGACGGTCTTGCCGTCGGCGGGGGCCGCGAGGGCCTCCTCGACCGTGGTGGAGCCGGCGGCGACGACCGCGGCGAGCACGGCGTCGGCGAGGGCGATGAACTTCGTGCCCTTGGCGACGAAGTCGGTCTCGCACGCGAGCTCGATCATCGTGGCGACGCCTTCCTTCTCGGCGGCGGCGACGAGGCCCTCGCTCGTGGAGCGGTCGGCGCGCTTCGCGTTGCCCTTGGCGCCCTTGAGGCGGAGGATCTCGACCGCCTTGTCCAGGTCGCCGTCGGCCTCGACGAGCGCGTTCTTCGTGTCGACCATGCCGGTACCGAGCTGCTCGCGCAGCGTCTTGACGTCAGCGAGGCTGAAATTTGCCATGTTCTCGGAACTCCTCTTGGTTCGGAAACCCTGTGGCGCCGTCACTCGCGGCGGGCTCACGGGAGGAGCCCAGCACGCCGAGGTGACGGCGGTTCTTACTCGTGGTGAACGTGCACCGACCGAGCGGGGGCCGGACGACCGCGGGTGCGGCGTCCGACCCCCGTCACGGAACGGGGTGTCAGGCGGTGGCGGTCTCGTCGGTCGAGGTCGCGGCGGCGTCGGCCTCGGGGGCCTCCTCCGCGGCGGCGGTCTCGGCCTCGACGACGGCCTCGTCGGCGGTCTCGGCCTCGGCGTCGGCGACCTTCTCGGTCTCCGCGCCGGCCTGCTCGTTCGGCTCCTGCACGTCGGCGGCGGGCGCACCGGTGGAGAGCAGCTCCTGCTCCCACTCGGCCAGCGGCTCGACGGCGGAGACGTTGCCCTCGGCCTCGGGCTTCTGGTGGCGCTGGATGAGGCCCTCGGCCGCGGCGTCGGCGACGATGCGGGTGAGCAGGCTCACCGAGCGGATCGCGTCGTCGTTGCCCGGGATCGGGTACTGGACCTCGTCCGGGTCGCAGTTCGTGTCGAGGATGCCGATGACCGGGATGCCCAGCTTCTTGGCCTCGTCGATCGCGAGGTGCTCCTTCTTGGTGTCGACGACCCAGAGGGCCGACGGCGTCTTCGAGAGGTTGCGGATGCCGCCGAGCGACTTGTGCAGCTTGTCGAGCTCGCGCTTCTTGATGAGGAGCTCCTTCTTGGTGAAGCCGCTCTTCGACGTGTCGTCGAAGTCGAGCTCCTCCAGCTCCTTCATGCGGGCGAGGCGCTTCGAGACCGTCTGGAAGTTGGTCAGGAGGCCGCCGAGCCAGCGCTGGTTCACGTAGGGCTGGCCGACGCGGGTCGCCTGCTCCGAGATCGCGTTCTGCGCCTGCTTCTTGGTGCCGACGAAGAGGATGGTGCCGCCGTGGGCGACCGTCTCCTTGACGAAGTCGTAGGTCTTGTCGATGTAGGCCAGCGACTGCTGGAGGTCGATGATGTAGCTGCCCGAGCGCTCGGTCAGGATGAAGCGCTTCATCTTCGGGTTCCAGCGACGGGTCTGGTGCCCGAAGTGGACGCCGCTGTCGAGCAGCTGGCGCATGGTGACGACTGCCATGAGTCGTTCTCCTTGTCTCGGGGCCCGGGCGCACGACGGCGCCGAACTCCCGTTCGGTTGTCTGCGACGGCCGGTCGGCACGTCGCCCTGGCGCCCGGCGCACTCCCGCCCCGGCCGCGTGAGCGGAGAGGGACCGTGGGGAGCGGAGGCCGAACGGGCGCGCGTAGTCACCCCGACGAGCGAGGTGCTCCGTGGAGTCTAGCACCAGGACGGCCGCCTCCCCCGCTGCTGCAGGAGGGCGGCCGTCGAGGCTCGGAAGACCGGTGCTACTTGCGCGCCGACTTCATCACGGTGCGGATGTGCAGGGTGTCCATCTCCTCCAGAGAGCGGCCCTTGGTCTCGGGCACGAACATGAAGACGAAGACGAACGAGATAGCCGCGAAGGCGGCGTAGAGGCCGTAGGCCAGGGTGAGCGACACGTCCTGCGAGAGGATCGGGAAGGTCACCGTGATGGCGAAGTTCGCGATCCACTGGGCAGATGCCGCCAGGCCGAGGGCGGCCGCCCGGATCCGGTTCGGGAAGATCTCGCCGAGGAGGACCCACACCAGCGGGCCCCAGGTCGCACCGAAGAAGACGACGAACGCGTTCGCCGAGACGAGGGCGATCGGCCCCCACGCGCCGGGCAGCGAGACGTCCTCTCCGCTGATCGTCGACTGGCTGAAGGCGATGGCCATCAGCGCGAGCGAGACGGCCATGCCGGCCGAGCCGACCAGCAGCAGCGGCTTCCGGCCGACCTTGTCGACCAGGAAGATCGCCACGAAGGTGACGACGACGTTCACGACCGAGGTGAAGACCGAGATCGCGAAGGAGTTGGACTCGTCGAATCCGACCGCGCTCCAGAGCGAGGTGGAGTAGTAGAAGATCACGTTGATGCCCACGAACTGCTGGAACACCGACAGCAGGATGCCGACCCAGACCACGGGGAGCAGGCCGAGGGCGGGACCGCGGAGGCTGGAGCGCTTCGCGTTCTCGGAGTCCTCGTCGATCTTCTTCTGGATGTCCGCGAGCGCCTCGTCGACCTCGTCGCGCGGCGTGACCGTCGCGAGCACCGCGCGGGCGTCCTCGGAGCGGCCGCGGGTCGCGAGGTAGCGGGGCGATTCCGGCAGGGTCAGGGCCAGGAGGCCGTAGATGACCGCAGGCACGGCACAGGCGATGAACATCCAGCGCCAGGCGGCGACGCCGAACCAGAAGGGCTCGGAGGCGCCGTCCGCGCCGTTCGCGATGAGGGTGTCCGAGAGCAGGGCGGCGAAGATGCCGAGCGTGATCGCCAGCTGCTGCAGCGACGCGAGAGCTCCGCGGATGGCCTTGGGCGCGATCTCCGAGATGTAGGTCGGAGCGATCACGGAGGCGATGCCGATGCCGAGGCCTCCGACCACGCGCCAGAGCACGAGGTCCCAGACCGCGAACGCCGCGCCGGCGCCGATGGAGGAGATGAAGAAGAGCCCGGCGCCGAGCAGCATGACCTTGATGCGGCCCCAGCGGTCGGCCAGGCGCCCAGCGAGGTACGCGCCGAGCGCACAGCCGAGCAGCGCGGAGGCGACGGCGAAGCCGATCAGGGCGGCCGAGAGCTGGAACTCGCCCTGCACCGCCTCCACGGCACCGTTCACCACCGACGAGTCGAAGCCGAAGAGGAAGCCGCCGACCGCCGCCGCGATCGCGAGGCCGATCACCTTCCTCTTCAGCTTCGCCGCCGAGGGGTTCGGGATGTCCGCTCTCCCGCTGGTCGTGTCAGATCGTCCGCTGGTCATGGTCGTCTCCGATTCTCGCCGCCGGTGGGGGCGGGGTGCCGCTCCCGAGCCGGATCACCGGCACGTTACTCCTCGCCGCGGCACCGCCGGGACGGGTTGCGCTCTCCCCCGGCCGATGTCCTCCCTCCACAGCCGGGCCCGTCGCGCTCTCCTCCCCTGATCCGCTCGGCCGACCACCGGTCCCGGACCGGCTCCAGGAGGGTGGCCGCATGCTCCGATCCCGACTCCTGCGCCCGGGCGTGTTCGCCCTCGCCGCTCTGCTCGTCGGGGCGCCTCTCGGCGCCTCGCCCTCCGGCACCTCGTCCCCCGGCCGGTCCGACCCGCGGTGGACCTCCCCCGTCGCGGGCTTCTCCGTCGTGGAGCCGTGGGGCGCGCCAGCGCACCGCTACGCCCCCGGGCACCGCGGGATCGACCTCGCCGCAGCGGCCGGGCAGCCCGTGGTCGCCGTCGCTGCGGGTACCGTGTCGTTCTCGGGCAGGGTGGTCGACCGGTCCGTGGTGAGCATCGTGCACGCGGACGGTCTGGTCTCGACGGTCGAGCCGGTCGACGGATCGGTGACGGCCGGGCAGGTCCTCACCGCGGGCCAGCCCGTCGGAGCAGTGGGTGCGGGCGGCCACTGCGACGGGAGGTGCGTGCACCTCGGCGTCCGCGAGGGTGGCGACTACGTTTCGCCGATGCGGTTCTTCGGCGGGATCCCCCGGGCGGTGCTCCTGCCGATGGACGACATGGCGCAGGGTGTTCAGCGAGTGGCGCGGAAGGGTGCGTCCAGCGACTCGCGCGTCCGGTCAGGCGCGGGGGTGGGCGAGGCGGTAGGCGTCGCGGATCCGCTCGGTCGAGACGTGGGTGTAGATCTGCGTGGTGCCCAGGCTCGCGTGGCCGAGCAGCTCCTGGACGGCGCGGAGGTCGGCTCCGCCGTCGAGCAGATGGGTCGCCGCGGTGTGGCGGAGGGTGTGCGGACCGGACGGTCCGGAGCCCTGCCCGCCGTCGAGGAGCCTCGCCACCACGCCGTAGACCGTGCGCGGGGTGAGGCGCGCGCCCCGCCGTCCCAGCAGCAGGGCCCCGCTCCCGTCGCCGGTGGCGAGAGAGGGTCGGGCGCGCTCCAGGTAGTCGACGAGCGCCTCCTTCGCGGGGACGCCGAACGGGACGACCCGCTGCTTGGCGCCCTTGCCGGTGACGAGCACGGTGAGCCGGCCGAGATCGACGTCGCCCAGGTCGACGGCGACCAGCTCGGAGACGCGGATGCCGGAGGCGTAGAGCAGCTCGACGATCACGAGGTCCCGCAGCGCCACCGGGTCATCGGTCGCGCCTCGCGCCGCGACCGTGTCGAGCACCTGTTCCGCCTGCGGGAGCGTGAGGACCCGCGGCAGTGTCCGTCCCGACTTGGGCGTCTTGAGGCGTGCGGCGACGTCGACGGGGAGCCGCTCGGTCCGATGCGCCCAGGAGGAGAAGGAGCGGACGGCCGCGGTGCGCCGGGCGAGGGTCGCGCGGGCGATCCCCGACTCCGACTCTCGCCAGAGCCAGTCGCGCAGCAGCTCGAGGTCGAGCTCGGCGGTGAGGAGCCGCCCCTTCTCCTCCGTGTGGGCGATCAGGCGCGCCAGGTCGGAGCGGTAGCCCTTCGCGGTGGCGGGCGAGAGGGACCGCTCATCGAGGACGTACCGGAGGAAGTGCTCGACCGAGTCGGCGAGCGTCTCGCCGGTCATGATCCGTCCGGCATCCGCGACCAGAGGTCGATGCGCCCCTGCTCGTCGAGCCCCTCGAGCCGCTCGATCAGGTCGGTGCCGAACCGCGTCGCGATCGGGGCCGGTGCCGTCGGCACGAACGAGGCGGCCACCGTCTCCGGGTGGACGTGGACGAGCGAGAGGCTCTGCGCTCCGTCGACGCCGGCGAGCTCCCGCTCGGGCGCTCCGAGGTCCATCGTGTAGCTGGTGGCGCCGGCGACGAGCACGGGCACGCCCGCGAAGGTCGCAGCCGTGGGGTAGTGCAGGTGGCCGCCGAGGATCGCGCGGACGTCGGTTCCGCGCACCACCTCATCGAGGCGGTCGATCCCCCGCAGCTCGAGCACGGTCATCGCGCCGAGCGGCGTGGGCAGCGGAGGGTGGTGCAGGGCGAGGATCGTCCCCAGCGGGGCCGGTGCGGCGAGCTCGTCCTTCAGCCAGGCCAGCTGGGCGTCGGTGAGGTCGCCGTGGTGGAAGCCGGGCACCGCGCTGTCGAGCGCGATGAGCCGGAGCCCGCCGAGGTCGACGACCTGGTCCACGGGTCCCGCGCCCGCCGGGTCCTGCCCGAGCAGCACCCGCCGGAACGCTCCGCGCTCGTCGTGGTTGCCCACCACCCAGACGATCGGGCAGCCGAACCGCTCGCCCACGGGGTCGAGCTGCTCGCGCACGCGCCGGTAGGCGTCCTCCTCGCCGCGGTCCGCGACGTCCCCGGTCACCACGATCGCGTCCAGGCGTCCGCCGCGCTCGGCCAGCCGGTCGACCGCCTGCGCGAGGCGGGCGACCGTGTCGACCTTCCCGTAGAGCGGAGCGCCGTCGGCCAGCAGGTGCGTGTCGCTCAGATGCGCGATGACCCTGTCGGGGGCGCGGAAGTGCCCGAGCTGCGGGCGCTCTCCGCCGTGTCCTGCTGCCGTGGCGTCCATGCCGCTCCCCTCGCCGATGCCCCTTCAGCGTAGGGCGGACCGCCGACAGCGCCGCGGCGGCGGGGCCGCTCACCCGGGCGCCCGCTCCCAGTCCCCGTCCTCGGAACGGTGGACGCGTCCGTCTGCGAGGAGCGCACCCAGCGCCGACAGTGCCGAATCGAGCGATTCCCCGGAGAGCCGGGCGACGGTTGCGGCGTCACAGCCTCCTTCGGATTCGACGACGGCCAGGACTCGCGCCTCAGCCGCGGTCAGCGCTCGGCACGATCCGTCGGCGTCGCCGACGGCGAGCAGTTCGAGCACATCCGCCGGCGAGGTGACGCAGGTCGCCGCGTACTCGCGGAGGAGCCGGTGGCAGCCGGCGGAGGAGGCACTGGTGACCGGGCCCGGGACCGCGCCGAGGGGGCGGCCCAGGGCAGCCGCGTGGCCGGCGGTGTTGAGGGATCCGGAGCGGGCGCCGGCCTCGACGACGACGGTGCCCGCGGTGGAGGCGGCGATGAGACGGTTGCGCTGCAGGAATCGCCAGCGAGTGGGCGTGGTGCCCGGCGGGACCTCGGTGGCGACGGCGCAGCCGGGTGTGGCGATGATGCGGTGGAGGAGGTCGGCGTGGGCCGTCGGGTAGAGGCGGTCCGCTCCCCCGGCGAGGAAGGCGACCGTCCGGCCTCCGGAGCCGAGGGCGGCACGGTGGGCGACCGCGTCGATCCCGAAGGCACCGCCCGAGACGACGGAGACGCCTCGCGCCGCGACGCCCGCGGCGAGCTCGGCGGCGACGTGCTCGCCGTAGCCGGTGGCAGCGCGGGCGCCGACGAGGGCGAGGCGGTGCGTCGGATCGAAGGCGGCGGGATCACCGCGCAGCCAGAGCAGGAGTGGCGCGTGCGGCCCGAGGTCGTCGAGCGACTCGGGCCACACGGGAGCCCCGGGCAGGAGCAGCCGGGCGCCGAGTCGCTCGGCGATCTCGAGACGTCGGAACAGGAGCCTGCGGTCCAGGCGCGGTCGCCAGCGCGCCAGCCCCGACTGCAGGGCGGCGACCTCGGAGTCGAGGGGCGCGGGTGCCGGGCCTTCTTCGTCGGAGGGAGCGCGATGCGGGGGCGCGAGGATCTCCTCCGCGGACGACGAGGACACGACGTGGGCGAAGGCCTCGGCCGCGCCGACCCTCTCGATGAGGAGGGCGGCGACGGAGTCGCCGGGCTCGGTCAGAGAGTTCCAGCCGCACCGGGCAGCAGCGTCGACGAGTGACCCCCGACCACCGTCAGACTCATCGGTCGCCTCGCCGTCGGCAGCTGACCGGGGCTCGGCTGCACCGCTCGGCAGCAGTCGGCGAACAGCGTCGAGCTCCGCTCCGTCGAAGAGCGCGTCGGGCCGGATCACGCGGCACCTCCTCGAAGGACGAGCGCGCGCGCGCGAGGTGGGCTGCTGACGGCCGGTCGGCTGCGTCGAGGTCCGCGAGCGTCCAGGCCAGGCGCAGGACCCTGTCGTAGCCGCGCATGGTCACCAGACCTCGCTCCAGAGCCCGGTCGAGCGTGCGGGACTCGGCACTGGTCGGGCGCACCGCGTCCGAGCGCAGCCAGGCGCCGGAGACCTCCGAGTTGAGCGTCCACGGCGTGGAGGCGAGGCGAGCCGCTGCGAGGGACCGCGCCGCGGCGACATGGGCGCGAGCCTGCGCCGTCGACATTCCGGACGTGTCTCGACGTGCGGCCAGCTGAGCCGCGCTGATCCGGCGGACCGTCAGGCGGATGTCGACGCGGTCGAGCAGCGGTCCGCTGAGCCGCGCGAGGTAGCGGCGGCGGACCGAGGGAGCACAGGTGCAGGTCTCTCCGGGGATGCCGAAGCGGCCGCACGGGCACGGGTTCGCCGCGAGGACGAGCTGCACCCGCGCGGGGAACTCGGCGACGGCGTTCGCGCGGTGGATGCGGATCACGCCGGATTCGAGCGGCTGGCGCAACGCATCGAGGGCGACGGACGAGAACTCGGGGGCCTCGTCGAGGAACAGCACTCCCCGGGTGGCGCGGGCGACCGCGCCGGGCCGGATGCGGCCGCTGCCCCCGCCGACGATCGCTGCGGACGAGGCGGAGTGGTGCGGACTCTCGAACGGCGGTCTGCGCACCAGCGCGCCACCGGTCGGCGCTCCGACCAGCGAGCGCATGCAGGTGGCCTCCAGCGCTGCGTCGTCATCGAGGTCGGGGAGGATGCCCGGCAAGCGCGAGGCGAGCATCGTCTTCCCGGCGCCGGGAGGCCCGAGCAAAAACACGTGGTGCCCGCCCGCCGCCGCGACGACCATCGCCTCGGCCGCCTCCTCGTTCCCCACCACGTCGGAGAGGTCGAGGCGGGCCTCCGGCTCGGACACCGTCTCAGCCGGCGGCGCGGCCTCGGGGAGCACCGGCACTTCCCACTCGGCTCCGTGCCAGACGGCGGCCGCCGCCAGCGAGGAGACCGCGATCACCTCGACGCCGTCGACCAGCTCCGCCTCGAGCCGGTCCTCGACGGGGACCATCACGCGGCGCCTGCCCTCGCGGGCGGCCGCGAGCACCGCGGGCAGCACGCCCGGGACGGAGCGCAGCCGGCCGTCCAGGCCGAGCTCCCCGATATGGACGACCGCGGCGACCGACTCCGCATCGACCTCGCGGAGCGACGCGAGCGCGGCCAGCCCGATGGCGAGATCGAAGGCGGAGCCGTGCTTGGGCATCGCGGCCGGCGAGAGGTTCACGGTGATCTTGTACTCGGCGATGGTGCTGCCGGAGTTGATCGCCGCCGAGCGCACCCGCTCCTTCGCCTGCGCGAGCGCGGCGTCGGGCAGGCCGATGATCACCATGCCCGGGGTGCCGTCGGCCGAGTGCGCCTCCACCCCGACCACGGCTCCCGCGAAGCCGACGAGACCGACCGCCGAAGTCCTCCCCAGGCCCATCAGGCCACCGCCCGCAGGTGCCGGATCTGCGACGGGACTCCCCCGGGCGCGACGATGCCGACCGCGTCGATCCGCAGATGCCGGGAGCGCTCGTGGTGCTCGTCGGCCCAGGCGTAGCCGAGTCGCCGCAGGCGCTGCGCCTTGGCCCGCGTGATGGCCTCGACCGGAAGCCCGAAGCGCGTCGACGAGCGCGTCTTCACCTCCACCACGACCAGTGCCGACCCGTCGCGGGCGACGATGTCGAGCTCGCCCTCGCGGACCCGCCAGTTGCGGTCGAGGATCTCGAATCCGTTGTCTCTCAGGTGCGCCGCCGCGATCTCCTCGCCGCGCCGCCCCAGTTCGTCCTTGTCCATGCGTCCTCCTGCCGGAAGCGTGCCGGAGCAGGAACAAGCGCTGTACGGCCGGGAGGGGATCCGGGGAGAAGAGGGCCGAGGTGGCGGGTGGGGAGGGACGTCGGACCGGGGTCTCGATACGCCGCCGGGTGCGGCTACGCGACCAGCTGATCTATCCGCGCCGCCTGACGACGAGACCCGCGGAGCCGAGGATCCGAGAGAGCTCCGGAGCGGGGTGGGGCTCCTGGCACCGGGTCTCGATGCGCCGTCGGAGGCGGCTACGCGACCAGCAAGGGGTCCGGAGCCTGCCGCGACAGAGGGCTACTCGTCGAGCGCGAGCTCCTTGGGGAGCTCGAACTCCTTGCGGGAGAGCTCCTCGACGTTGACGTCCTTGAAGGTCAGCACGCGCACCGACTTCACGAAGCGGTCGGAGCGGTAGACGTCCCAGACCCACACGTCGCGCATGGTGAGCTCGAAGTAGAAGTCGTGCTCGGTGTCGCGGCGGACCAGGTCGACCTCGTTCGCCAGGTAGAACCGGCGCTCGGTCTCGACGACGTACGAGAACTGCGAGACGACGTCGCGGTACTCCCGGTACAGTGCCAGCTCGACCTCGCGGTCGTAGTCCTCGAATTCGTCCTCATCCATCGTTGGACAATCCTACGCCGAGCCGACGGGCCCGAGCGCCGGGAGCGGCTCCTCGACGCTCTCCCGCGACTTCGACAGCCAGGTCACCCGGTGCAGCGGGGACGGGCCGACCCGCTCGATCCCCGCCCAGTGCGCGGCGCTGCCGTAGCCCTTGTTGCTGTCCCAGGCGTAGTCGGCGAAGTCGTCGTGGTGGCGCACCATCTGACCGTCCCGGCCCACCTTCGCGAGCACGGAGGCGGCGGAGACGGCGGCGCAGTCGCGGTCGGCCTTCACACGGGTGACGATCGTCAGCTCTGCCGCCCACTCGCCCAGCGCGGGCGTCAGCCAGTCGTGGGCGCCGTCGAGGAGGACGACGGCGGTGGCGAGGTCGACGCCCTGGTCGGCGAGGCGCTCGATGCCCCTCGACGCGGCGCGGCCGAGGCCGGCGATGATCCCGGTCTCGTCGATCTCGTCCGCCGAGGACTCGCCGATCGCCCAGGCCGAGACCCACTTCGCGACTCCCGGCAGGAGCGCCTCGCGGCGGGCGGGAGCGAGCATCTTGGAGTCGCGGAGCCCCCCGGGGAAGCGCCCGCAACGGCTGCCGATCGACACGACACCGACCGACACCGGGCCGGCGATCGCGCCGCGGCCGACCTCGTCGCAGCCGATGACCGTCTCGTAGCCCTGCCGGAAGAGGCGCCGCTCCTGCGTCAGCGTCGGCTCGGCGACGACCACCTAGCCCTGCCCGCTCTGCGCGTCGTCCGAGCCCTCGTCGGAGGCCTCGGTGTCGACTCCGCGGAACACCGACGGGTAGTCGTCGAGCCACGCCCACTGCTGCACGGGCCAGGTCACGAGGATCGCGCGGCCCACGACGTTGTCGATCGGCACGAAGCCGCCGCCCGGCTTGTCGGTGTTGTAGCGGGAGTCGGCGGAGTTGTAGCGGTTGTCGCCCATCACCCAGAGCGAGCCCTCGGGCACGACGACGTCGAAGGGGGTGGCCGAGACGGCCTGCACCCCGTCGGGCAGCTTCACGTAGGGCTCGTCGATCGGGTTGCCGTTGATCTCGACCTGGCCGAGCGGCGTGCAGCAGGTCACGTGATCGCCGGGCAGGCCGATGACGCGCTTGATGAGGTGGTCGTTGCTGTCGGGAGCGGTGAGGCCGACGAGCGCGAGGGCGGAGTCGACCGCGGCCTGGAACGGCGGCACGGAGGGCTCGGAGCTCGGCGAGAGCCATCCGCCGGGATCGCGGAAGACGACGACGTCGCCCCGCGAGATCGGCACGACTCCGGGCACGAGCTCGTTCACGAGGATGCGATCGTTCTCGACGAGCGTCTGCTCCATGGAGGAGGAGGGGATGTAGAACGAGCGGATCAGGAAGGTCTTCACGAGGAAGGAGACGAGCACCGCGACCACGAAGATGATCAGCACGTCGCGGAGGAAGAGCAGGACACCCCGGCGCTTGCGCGGGCGCTTCTCGGACGGATCCGCCGAGTGGCGGGCGTGGTCCTCGCCTCCGGGGAGGCGGACCGGGGCCGTGCTGTCTGTCATCGCTCGCCGTCGCCCCTACTGTGCATCACCGGGTGGACTCCCCGGACGGATCGCCCCCGAGAAAAGGAGGAACCCCGGTCCATCATAGGTGGACCGGGGTTCCCGAGAAGTCGTGCGGAAGCCGCTCAGGCGTCGCGCTTCTCCTTGATCTTGGCCTTCTTGCCGCGCAGGTTGCGCAGGTAGTAGAGCTTCGCGCGACGGACGTCACCGCGGGTGACGACCTCGATGTGGTCGATGACCGGCGAGTGCACGGGGAACGTGCGCTCGACGCCGACCTGGAAGCTCACCTTGCGGACGGTGAAGGTCTCGCGGACGCCCTCGTTGGAGCGGCCGATGACGACGCCCTGGAAGACCTGGATGCGCGAGCGGGAGCCCTCGACGATGTTGACGTGGACCTTGACGGTGTCGCCGGCGCGGAAGTCCGGGACATCGCTGCGGAGGGACGCCGCATCGACGGAATCGAGGATGTGCATGCTGTATCGCTCTCCGTGCCCGCCACAGGTCGAACACCGTTTCGTTGATGGAAGTCGGTCGTGCCCACGTCGTCGCGGCTCCCCTGTGGCAGAGCCTGCGCGAGGCACAAGCGCTCATTCTGCCATGCCGCGTCGATCCGAGTCAAAGCAGGCTCGTCTGGAGGGCAGGGTCACCCGGAGGGCAGAGCCGCGCAGAGGGCGGGTCCGTCGAGAGGGCCGAGCCGTGGAACAGGGCGGGGCCTCGCAGTGGGACAGCGCCTCGCGGGACGCCCGACCCCTCAGAGGACGATGGTCTGCCCGTCCTGCGGGCGCTCCGGGTCGAAGCCCTCGCCGGCGACGGGGCGGTGAGCGCCCTCGGCCTGCACGGACGCCGCCTCCGAGAAGGCGAGGAGAGTGGCCCTCGCGTCGGCGAGGAACCGCCACCCCGAGTGCCAGAAGGCCGCCACTCCGAGGACCACCGAGAGCAGGCCCAGCGCCCAGGCGCCGGGCGGGAAGAAGCCGAAGGCGATCAGGGAGAGGTGCCAGGCGCCGACCACGGCCACGTCGCCCCACGCGGGAGTGCGCGTGGGCCGAACGGTCACCCGGAATGCGACGATCGCGGCCACAGCCGCCAGCGCGACCGCCAGAATGGGGAGGGCGATCACCAGGCCGAGCACGGTCCAGCCGCTCGATCCTCCGAAGACCCCGTAGCCGAGGAGGATCCACAAGGGCAGCACGATCGCCGCCGGGAACTGCCAGGAACCGAATGCCCGTCGCGTGCGCATGCACCGACCGTACCCACCACCGCTGAGCGACGGCTCAGCGGACCCCGAGAGGATCAGGATGATCGAGCTACGCACCCCCGCCGAGATCGAGGAGATGCGTCCCGCCGGCCGCTTCGTCGGCGAGGTACTGAAGGCCACCTCCGCCGCTGCCGCGGTCGGCGTGAACCTGCTCGAGCTCGACCGGCTCGCCCACGACATGATCCGCACGGCCGGCGCCGAGTCCTGCTACATCGACTACCACCCCTCTTTCGGCGCGAGTCCCTTCGGCAAGGTCATCTGCACCTCCGTCAACGACGCGGTGCTGCACGGCCTGCCCTTCGACTACCGGCTGAGGGACGGCGACCTGCTCACCCTCGACTTCGCCGCCTCCGTGAACGGCTGGGTCGCCGACTCGGCCATCAGCGTCGTGGTCGGGACGCCGCGCGAGGAGGACCTCGCCCTCATCGACACCACCACCCGCGCGCTCGAGGCCGGCATCGCCGCCGCGCAGCCCGGGAAGAAGATCGGCGACATCTCCGCGGCCATCGCGGCCGTCGCACACGCCGAGGGCCTGTCCATCAACACCGACTTCGGCGGCCACGGCGTCGGCCGCACGATGCACGGCGATCCGCACATCCCCAACGACGGACGCGCCGGCCGCGGCTACCCGCTCCGCCCGGGCCTCGTCGTCGCGATCGAGCCGTGGTTCCTGCAGACGACCGACGAGATCTACACGGACAAGGACGGCTGGACCCTCCGCAGCCGTGACGGCTCTCGCGGCGCCCACATGGAGCACACGATCGCCATCACCGAGACGGGAAACATCGTCCTGTCAACGCGGGACTGACCAAGCGGTGGACAGTACTGCTATCCGATAGCGATACTGTCCACGTGCGAATCTCGGAGCTCAGCCGCAGCAGCGGCGTCAGCCTGCCCACGATCAAGTACTACATCCGGGAGGGGCTGCTGCCGCCGGGCGACGCCGCCGGCCCCCAGCGGGCGGAGTACGGGGACGCCCATGTCGCCCGCCTGACGCTGCTCCGGGCGCTCATCGAGAGCGGCGGCGTCGGTATCGCCGGCGCGAAGCGGATCACGGCCGCGCTCGACGCGGGCGTCGGTCCGACAGCAGCGTTCGAGGTGGCGCAGGACGTGGTCTCCGTGAGCGCCGACTCGACCGCGTCCGCCACCGAGGCGTCGACGCGGCGGATCGCCGAGGCCGCGGGCTCCGACCACTGCGGCCACCCTGCCGTCGCGACGGCGGCACGGGCGCTCGACGCGCTCGAGCTCTCCACCGGACCGATGAGCGCCGGCTGGCTCGAGACCTACGCCCGCGCCGCCGCCCTCGTCGCCTCCGCCGACCTCGACGAGCTGCAGGCCCGCGAGAGCGTGAGCGAGCAGGCTGCCGTCGCCGCCGTCGGCACCGCGCTCGGAGACGTGGTGCTGCAGTCGCTCCGGCGCGTCGCCCAGGCGCGCGAGACGCAGAGCCGCTTCGGCTCGACGGAGGTGCCCCGATGAGCGCCGCGACCGAGACGCCCGCGCCCACAGCCTCCGCTGCTCCGCACCGGCCGCTCCTGGTGCTCGCTGCCGCGATGGCGGTCGGCGCCCTCCTCTGCGCGATCGCGCTGGTCGTCGATCCCCGCGAGCTCGGCGGGCAGCCGCTCTGGGGCAAGCCGCTGAAGTTCTGCCTCTCGATCGCGCTGTACGCCGTGACGCTCGCCTGGCTGATCGGGCTCGTGCCCCGCCGGCGCCGCCTCGCCCGAGCGCTGGGCACGGTCGCGGCGGTCGGTCTGGCGGTCGAGATGGTCGTGATCGGAGGCGCCGCCCTGGTCGGCGAGCGCAGCCACTTCGACGTCTCCACTCCCCTGCACGCCGCGCTCTGGGCCTCGATGGCCGTCTCGATCGTGGTGGTCTGGCTGGCGACGCTGGTCCTCGCCGCCCTCCTGGCGCGGGTGCCGCTCGGCGACCCTGCGCTGACGCTCGCCGTCCGCGTCGGACTCGTGATCGGGCTCGTCGGGATGGCCCTCGCGTTCCTGATGACGGGGCCCTCGCCCGGCCAGATCAGCGACTACCAGGGCGTCGTCGGCGCGCACGCCGTCGGAGTCGCGGACGGCGGACCCGGCCTCCCGCTCCTGGGCTGGAGCACCATCGGGGGCGATCTGCGCATCCCGCACTTCGTCGGGATGCACGCTCTGCAGGGGCTCCCGCTGCTCGCGCTGCTGCTCGGACGGCTGGCACCGCGGATCCCCGTGCTGCGCCCCGGATCCACCCGGCTGCGGCTCGTCGCACTGGCCTCGGCGGGCTGGGCGGCCGCGGTCGCCCTCACCTGCTGGCAGGCGCTGCGCGGACAGGCGCTGACCGCACCGGACGCGCTGACCCTCGCCGTCGCTACTGTGGCCGTGATCGCCCTCGCCGGAGGGACGATCCTCACCCTCGCACGAACGGAGGCCCGCGCATGAGCCGGCTGCACCGCGGCTGGACGCCGCTCGGGATCGTCTACCTCGTCCTCGCCCTCGCCGGGCTGATCGGGACCTGGACCTGGAACGTGAGGGCGATGCAGGAGGGCGCGGACGTCCTCGCCGGCCTCGCCGCGGGCGGGCCGTGGGTGTCGTCGTTCTCGACCGACCTGCTGGTCGTCGCGATCGCGGCCGTCGCCTTCATGGTGGTGGAGGGCCGCCGGATCGGGATGCGCCGCGTGTGGATCCTGGTGCTGCTCGCGCCGCTGGTCGCCCTCGCGTTCGCGTTCCCCCTCTTCCTCGCCCTCCGCGACCGGCACCTGGCCCTCGCGGCCCGGTGACCGTGCGGCGCGGGGCTAGGGAAGCAGTTCGGGGCGGACGCGGCGCGTGCGCTCGACGCTCTGCTCGTGGCGCCAGGCGGCGATCGCCCCGTGGTTGCCGCTGAGGAGCACCGGAGGGACGTCGAGGCCGCGCCAGGAGGCCGGCTTGGTGTAGCTCGGGTACTCGAGCAGCCCGTCGGAGTGGCTCTCCTCGACCAGGCTCGCCGGATTGCCGACCACGCCCGGGACCAGGCGTCCGACGGCCTCGATCATCGCCATCACGGCGACCTCTCCTCCGTTGAGGACGTAGTCGCCGAGGCTGATCAGCCGGACCCGCGCGCGCTCGGCGGTGTGGTCCACGACGCGCTGGTCGATGCCCTCGTAGCGGCCGCAGCCGAAGACGAGGGTGGACTCCTCCGCGAGCTCGCGGGCGGTCGCCTGGGTGAACAGCTCGCCCGCGGGCGACGGGAAGATCACGACGGGGTCGTCCGCGCCGTCGAGGATCGTGTCGAGCGCCTCGCCCCACGGCTCCGGTCGCATCACCATGCCGGCGCCGCCGCCGTAGGGCGTGTCGTCGACGGTGCGGTGGCGGTCGTGGGTGAAGTCCCGCAGGTCGTGCACGCCGAGCTCGATCAGCCCGCTCTGCCGAGCACGGCCGAGCAGGCTGATGTCGAGCACGCCGAAGAACTCCGGGAAGATCGTGACGATGTCGATCCTCACGACCGGGGCTCCTCCTCGGAGGCGGCGTCGGAGGCGGCCGGGGGCTCGTCGTCGGCGGGCTCCTCAAGAGCGGAGTCCGCGTCATCGGAGGCGTCCGGCGCGTCGGCGTCCGCAGGCGCGCTCAGCGCCGGGTCCGCGAGGTCGACACCGCTGAGGTCGACCGCGGCGGGCTCCTCCTCGGGAGCCTCCTCGAACAGGCCGATCGGAGGCGTGACCGTGACGATCCCGGCCGCGGCGTCGACGGAGGGGACGATCGCGTTCACGAACGGCACCATCACCTCGCCGGAGGGGGTACCGACGATGAGCAGGTCCTGCGCGGGGAAGTGGTCGACGCGGCGGACGGTGCCGACCTCGACGCCGTCGCGGACGACCTTCATGCCGACCAGCTGGTAGTCGTACCAGGAGTCGTCCTCGCCCGGCTGGGTCTGCACCTCCTCGTCGATCCAGAGGATCGCCTTCAGGAGGGTCTCAGCGGCGTTGCGGTCGTCGACGCCTCGGAAGAACGCGACGGGGTGGCTGTTGTACCAGCGCAGCTCGACGAGCTCGAGCTTCTTGCCGTGCCACTCGGAGGTGCGCGGGACCTGCAGCGTGAACGTGGATCCGGGGGTGAAGCGCTTGTCGGGCTCGTCCGTGTAGAGCTCGAGCTTGATGGCGCCCTTGAGTCCGTGGGCCTTGGTGAGTCGGGCGACGCGGAGCTGCGTCGTGCCCGGTCCGGTGACCGACACCTCTACTTGTCGGTGTCGACGACGTCGACGCGCACTCGGCGCCCGTCGGCGAGCGCGGCGACGAGAGTGCGGACGGCCTTGGCGGTGCGACCGGAGCGTCCGATCACGCGGCCGAGGTCCTCGGGGTGCACGCGCACCTCGAGGACCTCTCCGCGCGGGGAGCTCGTGGCCACGACACTGACCTCATCGGGGTTCTCGACGATCCCCTTGACGAGGTGTTCGACGGCGGGAGCGAGCACTGACTACGCCTCGGTGGAGGTCTCGTCGGCGGTGTCCTCGACCGGGGCGGCCTTGGCCGGAGCCTCGGACTTCGGCTTGAGGACGGGCTTCTTCTTCGCGTCGACGACGAACGGAGCCTTGGGCTCCTTCACCTGGACCGTGCTGACGGCGTCGGCGTCGCCCTTGAAGCGGCCCCAGTCGCCGGTCAGCTTGAGGATCGCGGCGACCTGCTCGGTCGGCTGCGCGCCGACTCCGAGCCAGTACTGCGCGCGCTCCGAGTCGACCTGGATGAACGAGGGCTGCTCGGTCGGGTGGTACTTGCCGATCTCCTCGATCACGCGGCCGTCGCGCTTGGTGCGCGAGTCGGCGACGACGATGCGGTAGTAGGGCGCCCGGATCTTGCCGAGGCGCTTCAGACGAATCTTGACAGCCACAATTCTCCTGTGTGGTCGTTGACCGGTGTCCGGTCGATGATGGATGAACTGAGCCGTGAGCGTGGGGGCACACCCGGCGGAAGCTCGAGGGGGTTTCGTCGGCGGTGAGTAGAGGGTCGACCGCCTCGGACCCGACGGATCATTCTGCCAGAAAAACCGCCCCGGTGCGGGCCCGGCACGCCGCCGACCAGCGGCACCCTCGCGGGAGCGGGCCGCGCGGGACCCCGAAGGCCGCCGCCGGGGCTCTGCGTCCGCCCCGGCCGCAGGTGGCAGGATGGCGAGGCGCGTCCCGATCGGCGGACGCCCGGATCCGATGAGGACCACGCCATGGAGATCAGCTTCGCCGCATCAGACCGCTCCACGCTCGGGATCGAGTGGGAGGTCGCGATCGTCGACCGGCAGACGGGCGATCTCGCCAACGTCGCCGATGTGGTGCTGGAGGCGCTCCGCAGCGACGACGGCGCCCCGCACGCGCACATCACCGGCGAGCTCCTGCGCAACACGGTCGAGCTGGTCTCCGGCGTGCACACCTCCGTCCGCGACGCGGTCGCCGACCTGCAGGATCAGCTGCGGCAGGTGCGCGAGATCACCGACCCCATGGGACTCGACCTCGTGTGCTCGGGCACGCACCCGTTCGCGCAGTGGTTCGACCAGGCCATCACGGACAAGGAGCGGTACCACCGCCTGATCGACCGGACCCAGTGGTGGGGCCGGAACATGATGATCTGGGGCATCCACGTGCACGTCGGCATCGAGCACCGCGACAAGGTGCTGCCGATCCTCAACTCCCTGCTCGACTACTACCCGCACCTGCAGGCGCTCTCGGCGTCGAGCCCGTTCTGGGGCGGAGTCGACACGGGCTACGCCTCGAACCGCGCGCTGATGTTCCAGCAGCTGCCGACGGCGGGCCTGCCTCCGCAGTTCGGTGCCTGGGCGAACTACGAGGAGTACGTCGACGACATGATGCGCACCGGCGTCATCGACGACCACACGGAGGTCCGCTGGGACATCCGCCCCTCGCCGCAGTGGGGCACTCTCGAGATGCGCGCGTGCGACGGCCTCTCCTCCGCGGAGGAGATCGGAGCGGTCGCCGCGCTGATCCAGTGCCTCGTCGAGCACCTCTCGTCGCGGCTGGACGCGGGCGAGGACCTTCCGACGATGCAGCCCTGGTACGTGCGCGAGAACAAGTGGCGCGCGGCCCGCTACGGACTCGACGCCGAGATCATCCTCGACGCCGCCGGAGCGGAGCGGCTGGTCACCGACGACATCCGGGACCTGCTCGTCACCCTCGCACCGGTCGCCGAGCGTCTCGACTGCGTGAAGGAGCTCGGCGACGTCGAGCTGATCCTGGTCGCGGGAGCGAGCTATCAGCGCCAGCTGCGGACGGCCGCGGCGAACGACGGCGACCTGAAGGCGGTGGTCCGGGCGCTCGCGGGCGAGTTGCGCGACGGGCTCCAGGATCCCCGCTCATGACGCGTCCCGTCCTCCTCGCCGCAGCCGCGATCGGCGCGCTGGCCCTCGGCCTCGCCGGCTGCTCGTCCTCGACGACGACCGGCCCGGCGACCGCGTCCCCCGCCGGCACCGCCACTCCCCTCCCGACCGTCACCGCCGATCCGCTGCCGCTCTCGATCGGCGGCTCTCTCCCCGCCGGCTCCCGGGTGACGATCGTCGGCGACAGCATCGTGCGCGGTCTGACGGTCGACCCGGAGCAGGCCTGGCCCGCTCTCGTCGGCGACGACCTCGGCTGGGAGGTCACGAACCTGGGCTGCGACGGCGGCGGCTTCATCGAGCCGGGCGACTGCGGCGTCGCGATCGGCGACCGCGCGGAGGAGATCGCCGACACCCGGCCCGACGCGATCGTGCTGATCGCCAGCAGCAACGATCTCGGCTGGGATCCGGAGGACGTGGACGCCGCGATCGGGCCGGCAGTGGACGCGATCGTGTCCGCCTCGCCCTCGGCCCGGCTCATCGCGCTCGACTCGGTCTGGGGCCCCGACCCGCGCCCCTCCGATCTCGACGAGTACGACGCGGCGCTGGTCGAGGCCGTGACTGCCGCCGGCGGCGGTGCGCTCGAGTACCCGGACCCCCTCCGCGAGGACGGGCTGCTCGGCGAGGACGGCGTGCATCCCACCGTCGAGGGCCAGCGCGCCCTGGCCGACGCGTTCGAGGTGGCGGCCGAGAAGTCCGGCCTCGCCCGGGCGGTGCCGACCGGCCAGAAGGCGACGGACGCGCCGCCGGCCTGACTCCGACGCGGGGCGCCGCCCTGACGGCGCCCCGCCGGGTCAGCGCGCGGTGCTGTTCCGGCCGTCGCGCCAGCCGAGCAGGTCGCGCACGGGCGCGAGGTCGATGTCCGGACCGGTGATGCCGAGCGTGAACAGGCGGGCGCCCAGCTCGTACTGCTGGTCGAGCACGTCGAAGGAGGCGTCGCCGACACCGCCGCGCACGCTCGCGCCGGTCGAGATCTCGATCGCCGCCGGGTCGCGGTCGACGCGGCTGCACCACTCCGAGAGCACGCCGAGCTTGCGCTCGAGCGTCGGGACGTCCGAGAAGCTGTGCCAGAAGTCGGCGTGCTCGGCGACGATCCGCAGCGTCTTCTTCTCGCCGCCGCCGCCGATCATCACCGGGATGTCGCGGGTGGGCGCCGGGTTGAGCATCGACCACCGGCTGCGGATGCGCGGCATCGCCTCGGAGAGCTCGTCGAGGCGGGAGCCGGGAGTGCCAAACTGGTAGCCGTACTCCTCGTAGTCGCGCTCGAACCAGCCCGAGCCGATGCCGAAGATCAGACGGCCCTCGGCGCCCTTGGCGCTGATGTGGTCGACCGTGCGCGCCATGTCGGCGAGGAGGTCGGGGTTCCGGTAGCTGTTGCAGGTGACCAGCGGGCCGAACTCGATGCGGCTGGTCTGCTCGGCCCAGGCCGCGAGCATGCTCCAGCCCTCGAAGTGCAGGCCGTTCGGCTCTCCTGAGAGCGGGAAGAAGTGGTCCCAGTTGAAGGCGATGTCGACGCCGAGGTCCTCGAGCTCGGCGAGCGTGTCGCGGATGACCTCGTAGGGGACGTGCTGCGGTGCGATCTGGACGCCGATGCGGACGGGGCGCGCGTGTGCGGTTGTCATGCCCTCACGCTAGCGAGCGGTGCGCCTCACGGGGATCCCCGCTGCGGCCCGCGGAGGGACGGCGCGCTACTCCCCCGCCGGGTCCGGCGACGCCGAGGGCGCCTCGTCGCTCGTGGAGCGGGCGAGCTTGACGACGGTGGCCCCCTCGTCGTCGAACAGGCGGAGCCGTCCGCCGTCGATCGAGGCCATCGCCGCCTCCGAGAAGATCATCGGCAGTGCGACGCCGTCGCAGGCGATCAGCGTGCTCGGCCCGGCCGAGACGGTGAGGGCGCCCTCCTGGTCGATCGACCACTCGCCCTGCGCGCCGTTGCAGCCGTCGGAGCCCGTCCAGGTCCCGTCCTCCGCGATCAGGAGGAACGGCACGTCGGGCGCGTCGTAGGAGACGCCCGTCACCCAGCGGCCGACCAGGTCCTCCGGGGAGGGCGCCGTCATCGCGTCGACCCCGGAGCCCTCGGCGCAGCCGGTGAGCCCGAGCACGGCCGCGAGGACGAGGATTCCGCCCGCGCGTCCGGCCGCGACCCGCCTCATCGCCCGAGGAGCTTCTGCAGCTGCTCGAGCTCCTCCGGCGTGGGCTGGGCGCCCTTGCCGGCGCCGCCGCCCAGGCCGAAGCCGGAGCCGCCCGCGTCGCCCGGGCGGGGCCCGGAGGTGATCGCCGCGTTCTCGGCCGCGCGCTTGGCGGGGTTGCCGGACTTGCTGCTCTTCTTCTTCTGCGGCTTCGGGCGGCCCTGGTAGCCGGCGCCGGGCACGGGGCCCATCCCGGGGACCGAGGGCATGCCGCCCTTGGCGACCGTCTTCATCATCTTGGCGGCCTGCTCGAAGCGCTGGACGAGCTGGTTGACGTCCGTGACCGTCATGCCGGAGCCGCGGGCGATGCGCAGGCGCCGTGAGCCGTTGAGCAGCTTCGGGTTGACCCGCTCCGCCTTCGTCATCGACTGGATGATCGCCTCGGTGCGCACGATCTCGCGCTCGTCGAACTGGTCGAGCTGCTCGCGCATGCCCTTCGCGCCGGGCAGCATGCCGATCATCTTCTTGATCGAGCCCATGTTGCGCAGCTGCTGCATCTGGCCGAGGAAGTCGTCGAGGGTGAACGTGTCCCCCATGATCTTCTCGGCGATCTTGCGCGCCTCGTCCTCGTCGAACGCGGACTGGGCCTGCTCGATGAGCGTCAGCACGTCGCCGAGGTCGAGGATGCGGCTCGCCATGCGGTCGGGGTGGAACTGCTCGAAGTCGTCGAGCGACTCACCCGTGGAGGCGAAGAGGATCGGGCGGCCGGTGAGCGAGGCGACCGAGAGCGCCGCGCCTCCGCGGGCGTCGCCGTCGAGCTTGGAGAGGACGACGCCGGTGAAGTCGACGCCCTCCTGGAAGGCCTTGGCGGTCGCGACCGCGTCCTGGCCGATCATCGCGTCGATGACGAACAGGACCTCGTCGGGGTTCGTGACGCGGCGGATGTCGGCGGCCTGCTTCATCATGTCGGCGTCGACGCCGAGGCGTCCGGCCGTGTCGATGATGACCGTGTCGTACTGCTTGTCGGTCGCGAAGCGGATCGCGTTCTGGGCGACCTTGACCGGGTTGCCGACGCCGTTGCCCGGCTCCGGCGCGTAGACCGCGACTCCGGCCTGCTCGCCGACGACCTGCAGCTGCTGAACGGCGTTGGGGCGCTGGAGGTCGGCGGCGACGAGCAGCGGGGTGTGGCCGTCCTTGCCGAGGTACTTGCCGAGCTTGCCCGCGAGGGTCGTCTTGCCCGCGCCCTGGAGGCCGGCGAGCATGATGACGGTCGGCGGCCGCTTGGCGAACTCGAGCCGGCGCGACTGCCCGCCGAGGATCGCGACGAGCTCCTCGTTGACGATCTGGACGACCTGCTGGGCCGGGTTGAGCGCCTTGTTGACCTCGTCGCCGAGGGCGCGCTCGCGCACCTTGCCGGTGAACTCCTTCACGACCTCCAGCGCGACGTCGGCGTCAAGGAGGGCCCGCCGGATCTCGCGGACGGTGCCGTCGACGTCCGACGCGGAGAGCCTGCCCTTCGTCCGGAGGTTCTTGAAGGTCTCGACGAGTCGATCGGAGAGGGTGCCGAAAGTAGCCATGATGCCCGGAATTCTACCGGAGGCCCGGAGGGTCGGCGGGCGGGGCCGCCGATCGGCTCGCGATCGGCGCGATCACCGCGGAGCGGATTAACTGGTCCGGGTCCAAGAACAGGGCTAGGGTGGCCCGGTGATCGAGACACTGGTGGCGGGCGACTCCGCGGAACCCCTGGACTACGCCGACGGCTGGGAGCTGCAGCGCCGCCTGCACGCCGAGGTGGTGGCGGGCTCGAGGCCGGACACCCTCGTGCTCTGCGAGCACTCCTCCGTCTACACCGCAGGCAAGCGCACCGAGGCGCACGAGCGCCCGGTCGACGGCTCGCCCGTGGTCGACGTCGACCGCGGAGGGCGGATCACCTGGCACGGCCCGGGGCAGCTCGTCGGCTACCCGATCGTGCGGCTCGGCGAGCCCGTCGACGTGGTCGCCTACGTCCGCTCGCTGGAGGGCGTGCTGATCGCCGCTCTCGACGACCTGGGCGTGCAGGGGCGGCGCGTCGACGGGCGCTCGGGAGTGTGGATCCCGAGGGACGGCGGCGCCGACAAGATCGCCGCGATCGGCATCCGCGTCGCCTCGGGCGTGACGATGCACGGATTCGCCCTCAACGTCTCGAACAGCCTCGAGCCCTACGCCCGCATCGTCGCCTGCGGCATCGCCGACGCCGGAGTGACCACGCTCGAGCGCGAGCGCGGCGAAGCTCCGCCCATGGAGGCGGTGCGGGCGCGGGTGGCGGCGCGCTTCTCGGAGGCGGCCCCCGCCTTCTCCGCCCGCATCGAGGAGGTCGCCGCGTGAGCGCCGAGGCCGGCGGCCGCAAGCTGCTGCGGCTGGAGATCCGCAACGCCGAGACGCCGATCGAGCGCAAGCCCGAGTGGATCCGCACGAAGGCCTCGATGGGCCCGGAGTACCGGCAGCTGCAGTCGCTGGTGAAGAGCGAGGAGCTGCACACCGTCTGCCAGGAGGCGGGCTGCCCCAACATCTTCGAGTGCTGGGAGGACCGAGAGGCGACCTTCCTCATCGGGGGCGCCCAGTGCACCCGCCGCTGCGACTTCTGCCAAATCGACACCGGGAAGCCCGCGGACTACGACGCGGACGAGCCCCGGCGCGTCGGCGAGTCCGTGGCGCGGATGAACCTCCGCTACGCGACCGTCACCGGAGTCGCCCGCGACGACCTGCCCGACGAGGGCTCCTGGCTCTACGCCGAGACCATCCGCCAGATCCACGCCCAGGCTCCGGGCACGGGGGTCGAGATCCTGGTCCCGGACTTCACCGGCCGCGCCGAGCACCTGCAGCGGGTGTTCGACGCGGAGCCGGAGGTGTTCGCCCACAACGTCGAGACGGTGCCGCGGATCTTCAAGCGCATCCGGCCGGCCTTCCGCTACGAGCGCTCGCTCGACGTGCTCACCCAGGGCCGGGAGGCGGGGCTGATCACGAAGTCGAACCTCATTCTCGGCATGGGCGAGGAGCGGGAGGAGATCTCGCAGGCGCTGCAGGACCTCTACGACGCCGGCACCGACATCGTGACCATCACGCAGTACCTCCGCCCGACGCCGCGGCATCTGCCGGTGGACCGCTGGGTGCACCCGGAGGAGTTCGTGGCGATCAAGGAGGAGGCCGAGGACATCGGCTTCCTCGGCGTCCTCGCCGGGCCCCTGGTCCGCTCCTCCTACCGGGCCGGCCGGCTCTGGGCGCGCTCGATGGAGTCGAAGGGGCTGCCGGTCCCGGAGCACCTGCGCCACCTCGCCGACGCGGCGCTGGGCTTCTCGCAGGCCGTGTAGCCCGCCACCGGGACGGCGCCGGCGCGTCGTCCCGAGCGGGGCCGCTCAGCTGACGAGCTGCTGGGCGAAGACGTGGGGGGTGAAGCCGGTGAGGTCGCCGATGCCCTCGCCCTGGCCGACGAGCTTGATCGGGATGCCGGTGCGCTCCTGGACCGCGAGGACGAAGCCGCCCTTCGCGGAGCCGTCGAGCTTGGTGATGACCAGGCCGGTGACGCCCGCGTGCTCGATGAACGCCTCGGCCTGGCTCAGCCCGTTCTGACCGGTCGTCGCGTCGAGCACGAGCAGGATCTCGGAGATCGGGGCCTGCTTCTCGATGACGCGCTTGATCTTCGTGAGCTCGTCCATCAGCCCGCCCTTGGTGTGCAGGCGGCCGGCCGTGTCGATGATGACCATCTCGACGCCGGTGTCCTTCGCGAACTGCACGGTCTGGAAGGCGACGGACGCCGGATCCTGGCGCTCCTGCTGAGGGCGGACGATCTGGGCGTCGGCGCGCTGCGCCCAGGTGGCGAGCTGGTCGACCGCCGCCGCGCGGAAGGTGTCGGCCGCGCCGACCACGACGCTCCGGCCGTAGTTGCGGAGGAACTTGGCGAACTTGCCGATGGTCGTGGTCTTGCCGACGCCGTTCACGCCGACCACGAGGATCACGGCGGGGCGCTCGCTGAGCTTGAGGGTGGTGTCGTACTTCGACAGGCGCTCCTCGAGGGACTCGCGGAGCATCCGCTGCAGGTCGCGCGGGTCGGTGGTGGAGTAGCGGGCGACCTTGGCGCGGAGGTCGTCGACGATCTCCTCGGTGATGTCGGGGCCGAAGTCGGCGGTGATCAGCGCCGTCTCGAGGTCGTCCCAGGTCTGGTCGTCGATCGTGCGCTTCTCGAACAGGCCGCGCAGTGCGCGGCCGAGCGACCAGGAGGTGCGTTCTGCCATGGGTCCAGGCTACCGGCGGGCGCGCCTCCGAGCGGTCGGGGAGGCGGGTTCAGGCCGGGGGCGCGGCGACGCGCTGGCCGACGACGGCCGAGACGCCGTCCTGCCGCATCGACACGCCGTAGAGGGCGTCCGCGATCTCCATGGTCCGCTTCTGGTGGGTGATGACGATCAGCTGGCTCGAGGTGCGCAGGTCCTCGAAGATGCTGAGCAGTCGGCCGAGATTCGCGTCGTCGAGAGCGGCCTCCACCTCGTCCATGATGTAGAAGGGGCTCGGCCGCGACTTGAAGATGGCGACCATGAACGCCACGGCCGCGAGCGAGCGCTCCCCTCCGGAGAGGAGCGACAGCCGCTCGATCTTCTTGCCGGCCGGCCGCACCGCGACCTCGATGCCGGTGGTGCGCAGGTTCTCCGGGTCGGTCAGCCGGATGCTGCCGGTGCCGCCGGGGAAGAGGACGGGGAACACGTCCGCGAACGCCGCCTGCGTGTCGTCGAAGGCGGAGGCGAACACGGTCTGCATCGTCTCGTCGAGCTCCTCGATGATGGTGAGCAGGTCGCGCCGGGTCCCGGTGAGGTCGGCCAGCTGCTCGGTCAGGAACGCGTGCCGCTGCTCCAGCGCGGCGAACTCCTCCAGCGCGAGCGGATTGACGCGGCCCAGCTGCCCGAGCTGCTTCTCGGCCTTCTCGAGGCGGCGGCGCTGCTCCTCGCGGACGTAGGGCCGCGGCTCCTGCTCCTCGTCCGTCTCGTCGGGGACGCCGACTCCGGGACCGTACTCCTCCACCAGCACGTCCTCGGCGAGCCCGAGCTCGGACGCGGCGCGCTCGAGCAGACCGGTGAGCTGCAGCCTCTTCTCGTAGATCTGCAGCTCGAGGCCGTGCACGCTCTCGGTGACGGACTGGAGCCGGTCGCGCACGCTCCCCTCCTCGCGGCGGAGCCCCTGCAGCTCGGCGTTCTGCTGCGAGCGCGCCGCCTCGGCCGCGACGAGCTCGGCCCGGGCCTGCTGGACGGAGCGGTCGACGGAGGCGAGGACGGCGGGGAGCGCGGCGGTCACCTCGGCCGCGGCGTCGCGCTGGCGACGGCGGATCACGGCGCGGCGCGCGGCCTCGTCGGCCGCGGCGCGGTCGGCGGCCAGCTGGCGGGCAAGCGCCTCCCCGCGGGACTGCTCCGCCCGCACCCGCTCCTTGGCGGTCTCGACGCCGAGTCGCGCCTCGATCTCGCGCTCGCGTGCGGTGTCGACGTCGCTCTGCAGACCGTCGCGCGCGCTCGCGTCGAGCACCGGCCGGGGCCTGGCGCGCGCGGCGTCGAGCGCCGACCTCGCCTCCTGGGCCGCGCGCTCGGCGTCGCCGACCCGGTCCGAGGCGACGGCCAGCGCCCTCGAGCCCCGGCCGTGCTCGGCGGTGGCCGCCTCGAGCTGGGCGCGCACGCCGCCGAGCCGCTCGGTGTGGGCGGCACGGGCGGCGTCGTGCTCGCGGAGGGCCGAGAGCGCGCTCGCGGCCTGCTCCTTCGCGCCGCGGAGCGCTCCGGTCTGCTCGGCGAGTTCGAAGCGGAGCCGGTCGATCCCGCCCTCGACCTCCTCCAGCCGGGCGGCGGCGGAGTCGCGCTCGGAGACGAGCTCGATCCGGCTGCGCTGCCCGCCGGAGCCGGCGCTCTGCACGGCGTCGGAGACGGTCGCGCCGTCGCGGGTGACCAGGACGGTGCCCGGATCGATGCGCTCCCTCAGGCGCCGCGCCGCGGCGAGGTCCTCGACCACGAGCACGCGCTCGAGGAGCGAGAGGACCCCGACCGGCGCCGAGACGAGGTCGCCCGCGCGTTCCGCCCCCTCGGGAACGGTGAGAGCGACGTACGGCCGGGCGGCGTCGGCGACCAGCAGCTCGACGCGTCCGAGGTCGCGCTCCAGCGCGGCGTCCAGAGCCGCGTCGGCCCGGGTGGTCGACTCGACCAGCACGGCGTCGGCGACCGCGCCGAGGGCGGCGGCGATCGCGGCCTCGGAGCCCGGCCGCACCTGGATCCGCTCGGCGACCCGGCCGCGCACCCCCTCGATCCGGGCGGCGATCAGCTCGGCCGAGCCGTCCGAGACGTCGAGGGCCAGCGACAGGGCACCCGTGCGGGCGGCCAGCGCCTCGCGCTCGCGCTCCAGGGCGTGCAGCTCCTCGCGCAGCCGCTCGATTCCGGCCTCGGCGGCCGAGACCGCGGACTGGGCGAGCTCGTAGCCCTCGTCGAGGCCGCCGTCGGGGCCACGGCCCGCGTCGTCCAGCTCGGCCTCCAGAGCGTCGAGCGCCCGCCGCGCCGCCTCCTTCCGCCGGTCGGCCGCGTCGAGGGTGTTCTGCGCGCGCAGGACCTCGCCCCGGACGGACGCGAGACGGGAGGCGGCGGTGTCGGCCTGCCCCGAGAGGGTGGAGAGCTCGAGGTCGTAGCGCGAGACGAGGGCCGCCTGCGCGGCGATCTCCTCGTCGACCGCGTCGAGGGCGGAGCGGGCGGCGACGGTCGTGCGCTGCGCCTGGACCCACGCCGTCTCCGCGTCGAGGACGGCCTGCCGCAGGCGCTCCAACTCGACCCGCGCCTCCTCCACCTGCGCCGGCGTCACGCGCGGCTGGATCTGCGGCTGCTCGGACTCGAGCTCGAGCATCGCGAGCCGCTGCCCGGCGAGGGCCGAGAGGTTGCGCAGCCGCTCCTGCACCGACTCCAGCTCGAACGAGGTGCGCCGGGCGTCGTCGACCGCGTCGCCGACCACCTCCGCCTCGATCCGCGCTCGCCGGAGCGTCGCCTGCTCGAGCCGCTGCTGCAGGACCACCCGCTCGCTGTGCCGCTCGCTCTCGGTGCGGGCGAAGCCGTCCAGAGCGGTCCGGAGCTCGACCACGTCGTCGGCGAGCAGGCGCGCCCGGGCGTCGCGCACCACGGCGGCGATCGTCTGAGCCTGCCGTGCGACCTCGGCCTGGCGCCCGAGGGGCTTGAGCTGGCGCCGGATCTCGCCCGCGAGGTCGGAGAGGCGGGTCAGGTTCGCCTGCATCGCCTCGAGCTTGCGGAGCGTCTTCTCCTTGCGGCGTCGGTGCTTGAGGATCCCGGCGGCCTCCTCGATGAACCCGCGCCGCTCCTCGGGGGTCGCGTGCAGCACGGCGTCGAGCTGTCCCTGCCCCACGATGACGTGCATCTCGCGCCCGAGACCGGAGTCGCTCAGCAGCTCCTGCACGTCGAGCAGCCGGCAGCCGCGTCCGTTGATCGCGTACTCGCTGCCGCCGTTGCGGAAGAGGGTCCGGGTGATCGTCACCTCGGTGTACTCGATCGGCAGGGCGCCGTCCGAGTTGTCGATGGTGAGCGCGACCTCGGCGCGGCCGAGGGGTCCGCGGGTGGAGGTGCCCGCGAAGATGACGTCCTCCATCTTGCCGCCGCGGAGCGTCTTCGCCCCCTGCTCCCCCATCACCCAGGCGAGCGCGTCGACGACGTTGCTCTTGCCCGAGCCGTTGGGGCCGACGACGCAGGTGACCCCCGGCTCGAAGGCGAACGTGGTCGGCTGAGCGAAGGACTTGAACCCCTTGAGGGTCAGGCTCTTCAGGTACACCCGGCCGCCTCGCTCCCGTCCACAACGCCTCCACGGTAGCCGACGGCCGCGGCCGGGCCGGGAGGCGGAGCCCCGACCGGCCGACGGACCGCCGCGATCCCGCACCGGAACAGGCGCAGGAGGCCGCCGCGGGCGCCGGGACGTGCACACTGGGGTGGTGAACCGCACCTCCGACCCGGCGCTCCGGATCCGCGAGCTCGCGATCCCCGAGGCCGTGGGCGCCCACGGCTGGAGCGACTTCCTCGCCCTGACCGCGATCGGCGATGCGGTGGGGACCGCCCCGGACTGCCGGGCCGTCTACACCTGGAACGCCGAGGAGAACCGACCGATGCTCGCTGTGAACGAGGCCGTCGGCTTCACCCCCGTCGCCCACGAGGGCCAGTGGAGGAAGGAGCTCCCATGACCCCGCTCGTCGAGCCCGGACCGCCGCTGACCGCCGCCGAGCGCGAGCGGTTCGCCCGGCAGATCCGCCTGGCGCCCCTCGGGGAGCTCGGACAGCGGCGCCTCCGGAACGCGCGCGTGCTGATCCTCGGCGCGGGCGGCATCGGCTCGCCGGTGATCACGGCGCTCGCCGCGGCCGGGATCGGGCGGCTCGGCATCGTGGACGGCGATGTCGTCGAGCTCTCGAACCTGGCGCGGCAGACGGCGCACGACGACTCCTCGGTGGGCCGGTCGAAGGCGGAGTCGGCGGCGGCGACCGCGCGGCGGCTCTCCCCCGGCATCGACGCCCGGGCCTTCCCGGTGTCGCTGACCTCGGCCAACGTCGACGCCCTGGTGGCGGGCTGGGACGTCGTGGTCGACGGCTTCGACACCTTCGGCGCGCGCTACCTCGCCTCGGACGCGACGACGCGCGCCGGGATCCCGCACGTGTGGGGATCGGCACTCGGCTTCGACGGGCAGCTCTCGACCTTCTGGGCCGGCGCCCCGGGCGGAGGGGTGACCCTGCGCGCGCTGCACCCCGAGGCCGAGGACGCGGGCGACAGCTGCTCGACGGTGGGCGTGCTGGGCGCGCTCTGCGCGCTGATCGGCTCGGCCATGGCGGCCGAGGTCGTGAAGCTCGTGACCGGGGCGGGCGAGCCGCTGTTCGGTCGCGTCCTCGTGCACGACGCCCTCGACTCCTCCTGGGCCGAGCTCCCTCTCGAGCGGCGGGTGCCGCCGGTCCCGGAGCGGCGGGCCGCGGCGGGCTCGATCACGGCGGCCGAGCTGCGGGAGCGGCTGGCCGGGCCGACGCCCCCGACCGTCGTCGACCTCCGCGAGGACGACGAGGACCGGACCGTCGCGGTGCCCGGTGCCGTGCGGATGCCGATGTCGCGCTTCGACCCCGTCGCTCTGCCGGCCGGTCCGCTCGTGCTGCACTGCGCCTCCGGGGTCCGATCGCGTCTCGCGGCGGAGCGCGCGGCGGCGGCGGGCGTGGCGTCCGACTCGCTCGACGGCGGGATGGCGTCGTGGCGGGAGCGGTGACCCGCGCCGCGGCCGCGTGCGCCGCGGAACGGGAGGGGTGAGGCGCACCCAGCGCCCTGCCGATCGGCGACCCGGGATGTTCGGTGCTCGCAGCGGAGAGGATCCGTCCTTCTCCGCGGATCAGGGCGGAGCAGTGTCCGAAGCTGATCGGCGGTGGCGTGCTCGCGGCCACCGTTCCGAGGAGAGCACCCATGCCGACGCCTTCACCGCACTCCGCGCGGCAGGCGGCGCTGCTCGATCCTCCCGACCCGCTCGACCCCGGCGCGGAGGCGTGATGCCCGAGGTCTGGAGTCCCGCCGAGAGGCGGCTGCGTCGGCTCGGCTGGATTCCGCGGCGCCCCCTTCCGCGAGGTGCCGTCTGCGACGCGATCGTCTCGCCGCGCCTCAGCCTCAGCCGCGCCTGGCTGCAGACCGGGGAGTTCGAGGTCCTCCCCCATCCCGGAAGGCTCCGCGTGCTCTTCAGCCTCGACGGGACCGGCCGCCTCTCCGCCCGGGGCCGCGACCACCGGCTCCCGGCCGGCAGCGCTCTCGTGACCCGCGCCTCGACGGTGCAGTACGCGGCGGCGCTCAGTCCGTGGGCGCGCTTCGAGTGGCAGCTGCGCCCCTCGGTGCTCCGCGCGAGCGAGTTCGCCTCGCTCACGGACCGGGTCCTCGCCCTCCCCGAGGCCTACTGGCGCGCACTCACCGGTGCGGCGAACACCGTCCTCACTTTCGGCGTCGAGCCCTCGGACGCGGCCTTCGAGCACTTCGAGATCGCGAGCGAGCACCTCCTGGCCTCGGCCTTCTCGGCGCTGCTGCCCTCCTCCGACCGGGAGGACCGGTCCCCCGCCGCCGTGTACGCGAACGGCACGCGCCTGATCGAGCGGCACTACCGCGACCGCTCCTTCACGGTGGAGACGCTCGCGGAGAGTCTCGGCGTGTCGGTCAGCCACCTGCACCGGGCGTTCTCGGCCGCCGGCACCACCCCTCGTCAGCGGATCGAGCGCGCGCGGGCCTTCGAGGCGCAGCGCCTCCTCGACGAGCCCGGCCCGCGGGCGGCGACGGACCTGGACCGCGTGGCGCGGTCGGCCGGCTTCAGCTCGCGGATCCACATGCAGCGGACCCTCCGCCGGATCGACGACGCGAGCTGACGTGGGCCGCCGCGTCCCCCGCGCCGGACGGGCTCCCGGCGAGGAGGCGCCCTGAGTGGCTCCCCCGGTCCGGCGGCGCGACGGAACGTCCACGGTCGGGCATGGAACCTCGTCGCGGCCCGTTCCGCGTCGACCGGAGGCCGGACGTTCGGCAGGATCGGCGCGTCCACCACCCCTCGCACGAAAGAAAGAAAAGGAACACCATGACGGACACCAACGCCCTGGACCCGACGGCAGCGCACTCGCGCTCCCTCCCACCGCGGATCGACTCGACCGGCGGGGGCCCGCCCGGCGGACGATCATGTCGGGTGCGGCCTGGTCCGTCCCCGTCGTCGCCGCGGCGGTCGCGACCCCCGCGGCCGCCGCGTCCACCGGCCTCACCCTCGCCTTCGACGCCCCGGCGTACTCCTTCCCCGCCTGCACCACGAGAACGGTCTCCGTCCTCGCCACGACCAACGGCGCTCCCGCTGCCGGCGACACGGTCACCATCACTCTCCCCGCCGGCCTGACCAGCGGCGGCGCGCAGACCGTCAGGGCGACGACCGGCGCGGACGGACGCGTGAGCATCCCGGTCACGGCCGGGAACGTGGCGCAGAACGGCATCACCCTCTCCGCCGTCTCCGGCGCCGCGGGCGCGACGGCGACCGCGAGCACCACCGCGACCACGGGGACCGCCGTCCGGTACGTCACCGACGGCGGACGGACGACGACGGAGTCGAACGGCAACGTGCCCTCGGGAGCCAAGACCGTCGGACCCCGGTACTACCTGACGGAGTCGGGCGAGCTCTATCACGGCGGGGGGCGGATCGCGCGCGGCGTCACCAGCGTCCAGGGCTTCCGCGACGAGCAGAACCGCGACGTCGCCGACTTCGTCGTCGACGGCGTCTTCTACCGCTTCGTCACCGGAGAGGCCGCGCCGAAGGCCATCGGGAGCGGCGTGCCGGCCGGATCGACGGTCCATGCGCCCGCCTTCTACGTCACACCGAACGGCGAGCTGCGGCGCGCCGGCGGAGCCCTCGTGACCACCGGAGTGACGAGCGCGGACTCCTTCCGCGACCAGAGCAACAACGACGTCATTGACGTGATCGTCGGCTCGGAGCTCGTCCGCTACATCTCCTCCACGAAGAACCAGGTCTACGCCAGGAACGTTCCGGCAGGATCGACGGCCTTGGCGCCCTCGTACCACCTGACGCCGGACGGGCGCCTCTTCAACAGCAGCATCCTGGTCGCCACCGGGGTGACCAGTGCCGACGCCTACCGCGATCGACAGAACCGTGACGTCGTGGACGTGATCCAGAACGGCGCTCTCGTCCGGTACGGCGCGTTCGCGGACAGGACGCAGCCGCAGATCCGCGTCGCCTCCGGTGTGCCTTCCGACGCCACCATCTTCGCGCCGGACGCCTACGTGACCCGGGACGGCAGGGCCTTCGTCAGCGGCGTGCTGGTCGCCACCGGAGTCTCCTCGGCGTTCGGATTCCTCGACGTGCAGAACCGCAACGTGCTCGACACGATGACCAACGTCCTGTGCCCGTGACGCACGGGATCGGCCGCTGACCCGGTCCTGCCCCGCCGCACGCGGGTCCGAGGGAGGCGTCCCGCGGGTCCCTGTGCGGCGGGACAGGACCAGTCCGTCCTCGGGATGCAGCGTCCTCCAGAAGCGCGGACGCACCTGCTGCGGACCGCCCGGAGCGGACGCACCGGTCCGGTCGAGGACGGCTCGTCACGGAGGGCTCTTCGGGGTCAGCCGCCGGCGAACGGCGGCAGGACGTCGACCGCGGCATCGCGACGCAGCGGCGTGGCCCTGTCCGCGGTCGACACGCCGTCGACCAGGTAGGTGCACCGTGCGAGCACGTCGGCGGCCGAGGGCGCGGAGGCGACGAGTCTCTCCTCGAGAGCGCCCAGGTCGGGCACCTCGTCGAGCTCGTCGGAACCACGGCCGAGGGCGGCTTTGGCCGCCGCGAAGTAGCGGACCCGCATGCTCATCCGCCGATCGCGCTCATCGTGCGCTCGGGCTGCACGAAGCCCGCCCTGTTCATCTCGTGTCCCGCGGGCTTGGCCCACATCGCCCCGCGCCAGAGCTGGGCGACCTCGTGGTCGTCCGCGCCCGCGCGCATCGGGCCGAGCAGGTCCGTCTCCTCGTTCGAGAAGAGGCAGCTGCGGACACCTCCTTCGGCGGTGAGCCGGGTGCGGCGGCAGTCGTCGCAGAAGTTCTCGGTGACGGACGCGATGATCCCCACCTGGCCGAGCACCTCGGACCCCCCGGCCTCGCGGACGTCGAAGAGCTCGGCGGGGGCGCCGTCACGGGGGGCCGCGTGCGGGCTGAGCGAGAAGCGCTCCGAGAGCAGCGCCCGGATGTCCGCGGCGGTGATCATGGTCGCGCGGTCCCAGCCGTGGTCGGCGTCGAGCGCCATCTGCTCGATGAAGCGGAGCTGGTGGCCTCCCGCGAGGGCCCAGGCGAGCAGCTCCGGGGCCTCGTGGTCGTTGATCCCGGGCAGGAGCACCGCGTTGATCTTGGTCTGGTCCAGGCCGGCGGGACCGAGCGCGTCGATGCCCGCGAGCACGCGGTCGAGGAACGGGCGACGGGTGACCTTCGCGAAGGTCTCGGCGCAGATGGAGTCGAGCGAGACGTTGACGCGGTTCAGACCGGCGTCGGCGAGCGCCGCCGCCCGACCCGACAGGCCGATCGCGTTCGTGGTGAGCGAGATCTCGGGGCGCGGGTCGAGGGAGGCGACGTCGCGGATGATGTCGACGAGGTCCTTGCGCAGGAGCGGCTCGCCGCCGGTGAAGCGGATCTGGCGGACGCCGAACTGCTCCACGGCGATGCGCGCGAGGCGGAGGATCTCCTCACGGCTGAGCAGGGACGCGGGCGGCTGGAACGGAAGGCCCTCCGCCGGCATGCAGTAGGTGCAGCGCAGATTGCACTTGTCCGTCAGCGAGATCCGCAGATCGTCCGCGACGCGCCCGTAGGTGTCCAGGAGGAGCGGGGTGGCGGGGCGGTCGGCCGGGAGGACCGCGCTGCGCTGTCGGGGCCGGAAGCCCGGGATCCCCAGTGCTGTGCTCATCCGCTCACACTACGCCGCGGAACCGGGCGCGACCCGGCAAGATGGACTCGGTCCCGCCGCCGGTCGGGCTCCGCCGCTCGCGAGAGGACACGATGACCTCGATCGACCTGCACGCCGCCCGGGTGCGGGCGCTGCTCGCGCCGCTGGCCACGCGGGGCGCCCGCGAGACGCTGAGCCTGGAGCCGGCCGCCGTCGCCGCCGATCCGGGCGCGTACGACCGGCGGGTCCTCGCCCGCTCCGTCGACTCCCCGCTCGACCTGCCGCGCTTCGACAACTCGCAGATGGACGGCTTCGCGGTGCGGGCGGCCGACCTCGACGCGGCGGCGCCGGAGCATCCCGTCGCCCTGCCCGTCTCGGCGCCGATCCCCGCGGGCGACCGGGCGCCGCGGCACGAGCCCGGCACGGCGACACCGATCATGACCGGCTCGCCGCTGCCGGTGGGGGCCGACGCCGTCGTCCCGGTCGAGCGCGTCGATCCTCCGCGCTTCCCCGAGGAGGGCAGCGTCGCCTTCGCGCACCCGGTGGTGCCGGCGACCTTCGTCCGAGCCCGGGGCAGCGACGCCCGCCGCGGCGAGCTCGCCCTCCCGGCCGGCACGGTCCTCCGCGCGGCCCACTACGGACTCCTCGCCTCCCTCGGGCTGACCGAGGCGGAGGTGCTGCCGCGACTCCGGGTGCTCGTCGTCCCCACCGGCAACGAGATCCGTCCCGCAGGCGCCGTCCTCGAGGAGGCGCAGATCCACGACGCGAACGGCGCCCTGCTGGCCGAGGCCGTCCGCGAAGCGGGCGCGCTGCCCGTCGTCGCCGCATGCACGAGCGATCGGGCCGAGGACCTCCTGGCGCTGCTCGAGGAGCACGCGGGCGCGGCCGACCTGGTGATCACGGTCGGCGGTGTCAGCGCGGGCGCCTACGAGGTCGTCCGCGACGCGCTCGGCCCGGCGGGCTCGGAGTTCGGCCACGTCGAGATGCAGCCGGGCGGCCCGCAGGGCCTCGGTCTCGTGCGCGTGGCCGAGGGGCTGCACCTGCCGGTCGTCTCGCTTCCCGGGAACCCGGTGAGCGCCCTGGTCTCGTTCGAGGTGTTCCTCCGGCCCGTGCTGCGCTCGCTCGCGGGACGGACGCCCGCCGAGCGGCCGCGGCTCCGTGCGCGCCTCGGCACGGCGCTCGACTCGCCCGCGCACCTGCACCAGATCCGCCGCGGAGTCCTCGACGACGAGGGCCTCGTGCACCCGGTGGGCGGGCCCGGCTCGCACCTGCTGGCGTCCTACGCCCGCTCCACCGTGCTCATCCACGTCCCCGTCGGGACGGACCACGCAGCGACCGGCGACACGGTCGAGATCTGGAGGATCGATGACTGAGAGCGATCGGCTCACCCATGTGCGCGGCGACGGAGCCGTGCACATGGTCGATGTGAGCGCGAAGGAGGTCACGGCGCGCACCGCCGTCGCCGAGGGCTACGTCGAGACCTCGCCCGAGGTGGTGCGGCTCCTCGAGCAGGGCGAGCTGCCCAAGGGCGAAGCGCTCGGCGTGGCGCGGATCGCCGGGATCCTCGGCGCGAAGGCGACCTCGACCCTCATCCCGCTCTGCCACCCGCTCGCGCTGGACGGCGTCGACGTGGACCTCGAGCCGCAGGACGGCCGCGTCCGGATCGAGGCGCGCGTGCGCACGACCGGGCGTACCGGCGTCGAGATGGAGGCGCTGACCGCGGTCAGCGTGGCCGCCCTCACGGTCTACGACATGATCAAGGCGGTCGATCGCGGTGCCGCGATCACCGGTATCCGTGTGCTCGCGAAGGCGGGCGGGAGGAGCGGCTCGTGGACGAGCGGAGGAACCCCGTGACGCGGCGGGCGGTGGCGGTCGTCGCCTCCACCCGTGCCGCCTCCGGCGTGTACGAGGACCGGACGGGACCGGCGCTCGAGGCCTGGTTCACCACCCGCGGCTGGGAGTCCCGGGTGGTCGTCGTGGCCGACGGCGACGCGGTGGGCGAGGCGATCGCCGACGCGATCGGCAGCGGAGTCGACGTGGTCGTGACCACCGGCGGGACGGGCGTCGCCCCGAGCGACGTCACCCCGGAGCAGACCGCCCCCCTCCTGGAGCGGCCCCTGCCCGGCCTCGCCGAGGCGGTGCGCGCCAAGGGCGCCGCCCACGTCCCGACCGCCGTGCTCAGCCGCGGGCTCGCCGGCGTCAGCGGCCGCACCGTCGTGGTGAACCTCCCCGGCTCCCCCGGCGGCGTCCGCGACGGGATCGACGTGCTCGACCCGGTGATCGGGCACCTGCTCGACCAGCTCGGAGGCGGCGACCATGCCCGCTGAGCCGGTCGCCCTCGCCCGGCTCGCGGCCGAGGCCATCACCGTCGACGAGTGCGAGCAGGCGGTCGACTCCCCGACGCACGGCGCCGTCGTGACCTTCGCGGGCGTCGTCCGCGACCACGACGAGGGCCGCGGCGTGCTCCGGCTGTCCTACGAGGCGCACCCGGACGCCCCCGCCGCACTCCTCGCCTCCGCCCGCCGCATCGCCGAGCGCTGGCCTGACGTCCGGATCGCCGCCGTGCACCGGGTCGGCGACCTCGTGGTCGGCGACCTCGCCCTCGCCTGCGCCGTGGCCTCGGCCCACCGCGCAGCGGCCTTCGAAGCCTGCGCGGCACTGGTCGACGACATCAAGGCGTCGGTGCCGATCTGGAAGGAGCAGTCCTTCGTCGACGGCAGCTCGGAGTGGGTCGCGAGCCTCGGCTGATCTTCCTTCGAGCCCGTCCCCGCCGGGCTCGGCGCGGTCGGCCGGAGAGGGTGGTCACGTTTCGCAGAGCGGGGAGCGATCGCCTAGATCGATCCGGTGGCACGCGGATCGATCGTTCGGCTCGAGGGTGTTTCATACCGAGCCCGTCCCCGCCGGGCTCGGCGCGGTCGGCCGGAGAGGGTGGCTGCGATTCGCAGAGCGGGGAGCGACCGCCTAGACCGATCCGCTGGCACGCGGATCGATCGTTCGGCTCGGGGGGAGAGCGAGGGGGTGGCGGGTCGACATCGGGAG
>NZ_PSVZ01000055.1:0-2418 GCF_002932315.1 Rathayibacter sp. AY1C9 | reverse complement strand
GCGACACCACCCGGGTGATGTACGCGGACCCGTCGCTCGGCGCCAGCGAGACCCGCGCGGTCTTCATCGACCCGGCCACCGCCGACGTCCGCGGCGACCTCACCGCCTACGGCACCAGCGGCGCCCTGCCGTTGCGGACCTGGATCAGCGACCTGCACCGGACGCTGCACCTCGGGGACGTGGGCCGCTACTACAGCGAGCTCGCCGCCTCCTGGCTGGGGGTCGTCGCCCTCGCCGGCCTGGGCCTCTGGATCATCCGCCTCCGCCGAGCCCGCGTGAAGAGGGACCTGCTGCGCCCCGCGCCGAGGACCACCGGCTACAAGCGCCTGTTCTCCTGGCACGCCTCCACCGGCGTCTGGCTGCTCGTCGGCGCCCTGTTCCTCTCGACCACAGGCATCACCTGGTCGCTGTACGGAGGCGGGAACTTCGAGACCCTCCGCTCCGCAGTCGGCTGGACCACACCCTCGCTGGGGACGACGCTCGGCGACCGGACCGGCGAGGTGGCCGACGAGCACGCCGGACACGGCGCGGCCACCGGCGACGCCGTCGAGTCGACGGCGGGCTACTCGCCGGCCGCCTACGACTCGGTGCTCTCGGTCGCCCGCGAGGTCAACGTGAACACGGGACTGGTCGAGATCCGGCCGCCCGCGGCGGAGGGCTCGGCCTGGGTCGTGCAGGAGATCCAGCGCAGCTTCCCGACCGAGGTCGACGGCGTCGCGATCAACGGGAGCACGATGCAGGTCGTCGACCGGGTCGACTTCGCCGACTTCGGCCTCGTCGCCAAGCTCTCCCGCTGGGGCATCGACACGCACATGGGCTCGATGTTCGGGCTGCCCAACCAGCTGCTGCTGTTCGTCACCGCGGCCGGCATCGCCACGATGGTCGTGCTCGGGTACCTGATGTGGTGGAAGCGCCGCCCCACCCGCGCTCCCCGGCTCGGCGGCACCCCGCCGGCCCGGGGAGCGCTCCGGCGCGCGCCGTGGTGGGGAGTCGCGTCCGTCCTGGTCGTCGCCGCCGCGCTCGGGCTGTTCCTCCCGCTCCTGGGTGCGAGCCTCGCGGCCTTCGTGATCATCGACACGCTGCTGGGGCTCCGACCCGCGCACCGCTGAGCGCGCGGGCGCCGGCCCGGTGAGGTCCACCGGGCCGGCGTCACAGCCCCTTCGGGAAGCCGAGGGAGCGCAGCACGGGGTCGAGGCCCTCCCACTGCTGACGCCGCTCCGCGTCCCGGTCGGCGTCGCTCCCCCGGAGTCCGACCGCCTTCCTCACCGTTGTCTCCGTGGATTCGGGGCAGTTGTCGGCTCCGGAACGCGCCAGGGGTCCCGGGTACGGCTGACCGCCTTCAGCCGCCTGATGGCATGCCGTGATGAGCCGCCCGGGACCCCGCAACGGCAGGACCGCTCATGGAGAGACGCGACCAGATCGCCCCGTGATGACATGCCGGCGAGGTCGTTCACGGCGCACCGCACCCGCTGAACGGAAGGACCCTGCGTGCCCCGACTCCGGGCCGGAATCGACGCCGGCAAGGCCGACCACCACTGCCGGTGAGGGTGCATCGATGATGCTCATCGCGCGCCTCCGAGCCAGAGTCCTGTTGCTGCGGCGATGACGCTGAGGAGGAGCGTGCCGAGGGCGTTGATGGCGGAGGCGAGTTGGCGTCCTTCGGCGAGGAGACGGACGGTTTCGAGGCTGGCGGTGGAGAAGGTGGTGTAGCCGCCGAGGAAGCCGGTGCCGAGGACGAGTCGCCACGGCTCGGGGGCGATGCCTGCGAGGGCGAGGCCGGTGATCAGGCCGAGGAGGAGTGATCCGGTGACGTTGATGACGGTGGTGCCCCAGGGGTAGGCGCCGCCGGTGCGGGCCTTGATGAGCCCGTCGAGGAGGAGCCGTGTTGCGGCTCCGATTCCACCGGCGAGGGAGAGCGCGAGGAACAGTGCGGGTGTCATGCCGGCACCTTCCTCTGCGTGCGTCGCCGGTGGAGTGCTGCGGCGAGGGCGACTCCAGTCCAGGACGCGAGGGCACCGAGCAGGACGGTGCCGAGCGCGTAGAGGGCGGCGGGTGCGGGGTGTCCTGTGGTGAGCAGGTGGGCGGTGTCGGTGGCGAGGGTGCTGTAGGTGGTGAAGCCTCCGAGCGCTCCGGTACCGAGCAGCAGCCGTGCGGTGCGGCGTCGGCCCTCGTCGCTGCCGGCTCTGGCGAGGCTCTCCAGGAGTACGCCGAGCAGGAGCGCGCCGACGATGTTGATGGCGAAGACGACGGTGTCGAAGGCGGGATCGGCGGGGAACGCGAGGGTCAGGCCCTCCCGCGCCCCGGTCCCGACCGTGCCGCCGGCGGCGACGAGGAGGAGGTATCGCGGACGCAGGTGCACGGGTCGTGGCGTCCCGTCGGGGGCGTCGTCGACGTCGAGGTCGCTGTCGACCGGCAGCT
>NZ_PSVZ01000008.1:0-128751 GCF_002932315.1 Rathayibacter sp. AY1C9 | reverse complement strand
GGTCGGGGCTCTCGGGGCCGGGGCTCTCGGGGCTGGTGCTGTCCGGGCCGGCGCTGTCGGGTCCGGCCGCTCCGGGATCCGTCCCGATCGGCGTCGTCGCTGTGCTCGCCGCCTCCGTGCCGTCCGGCTCCGCGGAGCCCGGCGGGGTCGTGCTCTGTCCTGTCATGCTGCGAGTCTCCCGTGCGCCCCACGGCCCGGACCATCGGGGGAACCCCTTATCCGACCCCGAGAGCACCCCCGATCGTGCGGCCGACCTGTTTGGATGCAGGGGTGAGCACAGTCCCCGGCACCGCCGTCCGCCCCCCGCTGCAGCGGCCGCGGACGATGCTGCTCGGCGGAGTGTGCACCGCGGTCGCCGACCACCTCGGCTGGAGCGTGCGGAGGACCCGCCTCCTCGCCGTTCTCACGACCGCGCTCGGCGGGGGCGGCGCGCTCCTCTACCTCTGGCTCTGGGCGCTGGTGCCCCTCGCGCCGCTCGACTCGCGCGACGCGGATCCGGCCGTCCGCCGCTCCGCTCCCGTGGCCGGCCTGCTGACCCTCGCCGCCGCCGTCGCGGCGCTCGCCGTGCTGATCACCGTCGACAGCGGCGACGACGCCGACATCACGCGCGCGCTCGTCGCCGTCGGCCTGCTCGCGGGAGGAGCCGTCGGCTGGAGCCTCGGGCTCGACCGCGGCGACGCCGTCCGCCCCGCCCGGTACGGCTCCGCGGTGCGCCTCGCCTCCTGCGCGCTGCTGGTGCTCGCCGGAGCGGCCGTGCTCACCGGCCGCCCGAGCGCCCTCAACGCGGTGCTCGCCGTGGGCGTGCTGCTGATCGCCGCCGGCGTGCTGGCCGCGCCCCGGGTGGTGACCCTCTGGTCCGAGCTGATGGGCGAGCGGGCCGCCCGCGTGCGCGAGGAGCAGCGGGCAGAGATCGCCGCGCACCTGCACGACTCCGTGCTGCAGACCCTCGCGCTCATCCAGAACCGCGCCGGAGCCTCGAGCGAGGTCGCCCGCATCGCCCGCGCCCAGGAGCGGGAGCTGCGCGACTGGCTGTTCGAGCGCGACGTCCCGGTCGCCAACGACCTGGCCGCCGAGGTCCGGGCGATCGCCGCCGCCGTCGAGCTCGACTACCCCGTGCACCTCGAGGTGGTGGCCGTCGGAGCGTCCGTCCCCGGCGCCGCCGCGCTCCTCGCCGCGACCCGCGAGGCCGTGCTGAACGCGGCCCGGCACGCGGGCGGCGACGTCTCGGTGTACCTCGAGTCTTCCGTGCAGGGCGTCGACGTGTTCGTGCGCGACCGCGGCCCCGGCGTCGTCCTCGACGAGGTGCCCGGCGACCGCCTCGGCATCCGCGAGTCGATCATCGGCCGGATGGCGCGCGCGGGCGGCAGCGCGACCGTGCGTCCCGGGGTCGGCGGCACCGGCACCGAGGTGCATCTGCGGCTCCCCGCGGAGGTCGAGCGGTGACCCGCGTGCTGCTGGTCGACGACCACTCCATCTTCCACTCCGGCCTGCGGGCCGACCTCGCCCCCGAGCTCGAGGTCGTCGGAGAGGCGGCCGACGTCGACTCCGCCGTCGGCCTGGTCGCCTCGCTCGCGCCCGAGGTGGTGCTGCTCGACGTGCACCTGCCGGGCGGTGCGGGCGGAGGCGGGGCCGAGGTGCTGCGGCGCAGCGCCGGGTCGTCGTCGCGCTTCCTGGCGCTGAGCGTCTCGGACGCTGCGGAGGACGTGGTCGGCGTGATCCGCGCCGGTGCCCGCGGCTACATCACCAAGGCCAGCTCCGGAGCCGAGGTGAGCCGGGCCGTGCTCGCGGTGGCGGGCGGGGACGCCGTGTTCTCGCCGCGCCTGGCCGGCTTCGTGCTCGACGCCTTCGGGGCGCTGGCGGGCGAGCAGGCGGAGTCGGGGGACGAGCTCGACCGGCTCTCGGCCCGCGAGCGCGAGGTGATGCGCCTGATCGCCCGCGGCTACGCCTACAAGGAGGCGGCCGCCGAGCTCTTCATCTCGGTCAAGACGGTCGAGTCCCACGTCTCCGCCGTCCTCCGCAAGCTGCAGCTCTCCTCCCGCTACGAGCTCACCGCCTGGGCCTCCGCCCGCCGCCTGCTCTGAGGCGCGCGCGAGCAGTCAACCCCGTCCCTCCTCCCGCTCCTGCCGTCCGACACTGTCGGGACACGACAGGAAAGGACGACCCGATGGTGACCACCACCCCCGCTCTCCCGACCCTGGCCGAGCTCCTCCGCGACTCCCGGCCCGTGTCGCAGCTCTACGTCGACCTCGCGATCGACTCCGGGGATCCGCCGGACATCTCGCTCGAGCGCGCCACGTCCCTCGGAGACGAGCTCGCCCGCCAGGGTGCGCCCCAGGCCGACATCCGGGCCCTCACCGCTCTGCTCGAGGGGGCCGGGCGCCCCCAGGGCGGCTGCTGCCTCTTCGCGGTCGCCGTGGACGGGAGGGTCGTGCTGAACGAGGTGCTGCCGGGTCGGCCGGTCGCGCCCGAGGGCGTCTCCTACAGCCCGCTCCCGGACATCGTGCCGCTGCTGCAGCACCGGCCCGACCTGCGCGTCCTCGTCGTCGAGACCTCGCGGGACGGCGGCGAGATCCGCCTGCACCGCCTGGGCGCGCAGCGTCCCGAGGCCGAGCAGGCCGTGCAGGGCCGCACCGACACCCTCCACAAGGCGCAGGCCGGCGGCTGGCGGCACGACCGGTTCCACCACCACGCGGAGGAGATCTGGCGGCGCACGCAGGCCGAGCTCGCCGCCGCGGTGGACGAGCTCGTGCGCGTGCACCGGCCGTGCCTGCTGGTCGTCGCGGGGGACATCCACGCCCGGCAGCTGCTCGCGCAGCAGCTCTCGCCGAGCAGCGCCGCGATCCTGGCCGTCGAGCCCGTGAACACGCGGGCCGCCGGCAGCGAGGAGGGGGCGCTGGAGCGGTTCGTCGACGAGCAGCTCGACCGGATCCTGCTGCGCGAGAAGGAGGACGTGCTCGACGCCCTGCGCACCGGGGAGCCGCGCCGCACCGTCGAGTACTCGCTCGGCGCGATCGTCACCGCGCTGGCCTCAGCACAGGTCGAGACGCTGGTGCTCGACCCCGGCCGGCTGCGCGAGCGCGCTCTGCTGGCGCTCGCCGCGGAGCCGTGGGTCGCGTCGGCCCCGGAGGAGGCGCTGGGCGCCGAGGTGATCGACTCCGTCGACGCCGCCCTCGCGCTGGCCCGCGCCGCCGTGCTCACGGACGCGCGCGTGCTCGTCACCGACTCCCGCACCGCTCCGGAGGGGGTCGACGTGGTGACGCTGCCGCACGACGCCGACGCCGCGGCGATCCTCCGCTGGCGCACCGGCCCGCCGGTCCCGGGGGCCTGAGCGGCGGGTCCCCGAGCGTGGCAGGGCCCGGGCCCCGATCCTGTGATCGGTCCCGGGCCCTGTCCGGCCTCACGCCTGCGGGTCGTCCTCGCCCTCGGCGGCCGCGCGGCGGCGCGCTCCGAGGCCGAGCGCGGTGGCGCCAGCGGCCAGGAGCGCGGTGGCGCCCGCGATCAGGCCGACGCTCTCGACTCCGGTCGAGGCCAGCCCGCCGCCCGAGCCGCTGACGGGCAGCGGGGTCGGCGTGCCGGTCGGCGCGGTCGTGGGCACCGGGGACGGAGCAACGGTGGGCGCCGCGGTCGGCCCGGCGGTCGGTGCCGTGGTGGGAGTCGCCGTGGGCGCGGTGGTCGGCGGGGTCGTCGGTGCCGTGGTCGGCCCGGCGGTCGGCGTCGGAGTCGGCGCCACCACCTGCGAGGCCGGCAGGATCTGCACGATGGTCGGACGCGGTGCCGCCACCGCTCCCGCCGCCGTCGATCCGTAGTCCGGGAAGAACGAGGTCGGCGCCTCGAAGGTGCCCTCCTCGCCCGGGTGCTGCACCGCCACGAACACGTGCTGGTCGAGGTCGTGGACGATCGGTCCGCAGGTCTCGGCGTCGCGGGGCACCGAGAGGAACTGCTCCACCCTGCCGCGCGTCGCGCCCTCGAGCGCGACCTTGAAGAGCCCGTCGTTGTAGCCGATGCCGCTCGGGGCGCCATCAGTCGAGATCCAGAGGTTCCCGACCGAGTCGAAGGCCAGGTTGTCCGGGCACGAGATCGGCGAGACCTGGTCCGCCGGGAAGCCGGAGAAGTAGACGACGTCGCCCTGCGCCTGGTCGCCGCAGAGCATCAGCAGGTTCCAGGTGAAGGTGCGGCCGGTCTGGTCGCCGCCGTCCTCGATGATCTCGACGATGTGGCCGTCGCGGTTCTCGGTGCGCGGGTTGACCTCGGTCGCTCCCTCCTTCGCGCCCTCGGTGCCGCGGGCGGAGTTGTTGGTGCAGGCCACGTAGATCCGGCCGCTGACCAGGCTGGGCTGCACGTCCTCGCAGCGGTCCATCTTGGTCGCGCCCGCGGCGTCCGCCGCCTGGCGGGTGTGGACGAGCACCTCGGCGACGCTCATCCCGGCGATCGTCGAGGCGCCGTTCAGCACCAGGGGCAGCCACTCGCCGATGCCGTCGAAGCCGCCGTCCGAGGGGACCGCCCCGGTGCCGGTGATCTCGGCCACGGGGGAGTCGCCGGTGAAGCGGGCGACGTAGAGGTCGCCCTCCTCCAGCAGGGTCTTGTTGTGGGCGCGGTCGCCCTCGATGTAGCGCTTCGTCGAGACGAACTTGTAGAGGTAGTCGAAGCGCTCGTCGTCCCCCTGGTACGCGACCACGCGGCCGTCCGGGGCGATGATGACGTTCGCGCCCTCGTGCTTGAGCCGGCCGAGCGCCGTGTGCTTCTTCGGCGTGGAGTCGGGGTCGAAGGGGTCGAACTCCACGATCCAGCCGAAGCGGTTCGGCTCGTTCTCGTAGCCCGGGGTGCGGGCGTCGAAGCGGGGGTCGTCGAGCTCCCAGAGGCGCGAGGTCTCGGAGTCGGCGAGGCCGTAGCGCTTCTCGGCGTCGCTCGTGCCGACGGCGCGGAAGTAGCCGTTGAAGTTCTCCTCGCCCGAGAGGATCGTGCCCCACGGCGTCGTGCCCCCGGAGCAGTTGCCGAGCGTGCCGAGCACGGTGCGGCCCTCGGGGTCGGCGACCGTCTTCAGCGGGTCGGTGCCGGCGGCGGCGCCGGTCACCTCGTAGGGGGTGTCGAGCAGGTAGCGGCGGTTGCGCTCGCCCCCGCGGACGTAGGCCCACGGGCGGTCGACCGCGGTGCGGACCAGCTCGACGACGCTGAGGCCGTGGGCGGCGCGGCCGACGGCGCGCACGCGCTCCGGCTCCGCCTCGAGCTGCGCGGCCGGGAACATGATGCTCTCGTTCGTGTACTCGTGGTTCACGACGAGCAGGGCGCGGAGGCGCTTCGAGCCCGGGATCTCGACGATGTCGGTGTAGTCGTTGTTGTAGCCGAACTGCGCGGCCTGGGCGGCCTCCGTCTGGTCGGCGATGTCGAAGGCGGGGCTGTCGGCGAAGAGCGGGTCGCCCCAGCGGATGATCGGCTGCCAGGCGAAGCCCTCGGGGACGGTGAACCGGTCGACCGTGTACGGCACCGGAGCGATCGGAGTGAAGGCGAGCGGCGAGCCGTCGGCCGAGGTCGCCACGGCCGCCTCGGCGGCGGGCGCTCCTCCGGCGGAGGCGACGGCGACGGTGACCGCGCCGGCCAGGCCGAGGCCGAGGGCGCTGCGGCGGGAGAGCTGCGACGAGACGATGTCGCGGAAGTAGCTGTTGTGCGACGTGTTGCAGGTCGCGGTGGAGCAGGCGTTGGCGCACTTCAGCGCGCAGGTGACGGGGCTGCGCTTGCCGCGCACGTGGCCGGCCATCGGGAGGAGGAGCGGGCGGCGGGCGGTGTCCGACATGGAGGTCCTTCGATCACGAGCAGGAGACGCGATCGAGGCAAGCAGGGGGAGGGGGCGCCGATGCCGCCGGGTGGAGGCTCCTCCCTGAACGGAACGTGAACGTTCTCACAAGAAGGTGAGGCTCACCTTCCCTCCCGGCGGCCCTCCGACCGCGCCTCCAGGACCGCCCCGACGTTCCCCGCGATCCACTCGACGACCGGCAGCAGACGCTCCGCCAGCTCCGCTCCCAGCGGCGTCAGCCGGTACTCGACGTGCGGCGGGACGACCGGCCGCGCCTCGCGGTGCACGAAGCCGTCCTCCTCCAGGATCCGCAGCGTCTGGGCGAGCATCTTCTCGCTGATCCCGCCGATCCGGCGCCGCAGAGCGCCCCAGCGCAGCGTGCCCGGAGCGAGCGCCGCGAGCACCAGGACGCCCCACTTGCTGGTGACGTGCCCGAAGACCTCGCGGCTCGGGCAGTCGGCGGAGTAGACGTCCCCGGCGAGCAGGGGGGAGTCGGCGATCGTCATGGGCGCTCCTCGGAACAGGGGTGATGACAGTACTAACGAAATAGTGGGTACTGCATTCCGGGAAGCAGGAGGAGGATGCGCCGGTTGCACCCTCCTGGCGGCGGACCCCGCCCGCCCCACCCGTCAGGAAGGACCCCTCATGACCCTCGCCGTCACCGGAGCCACCGGCCACCTCGGCCGTCTCGCCGTCGAGCACCTGCTCGCCCGCGGCACCGCCGCCTCCGACATCGTCGCCACCGGCCGCGACGCCGCGAAGCTCGAGGCGCTCGCCGCCGACCTCGGCGTCCGCACCGCCGTCGCGGACTTCGACGACCCCGCCTCGCTCGACGCCGCCTTCTCCGGCGCCGAGGCCGTCCTCCTCGTCTCGGGCTCCGAGGTCGGCAGGCGCGTCGCACAGCACACCGCCGCGATCGACGCCGCCGTCCGCGCCGGCGCGCGCCTGGTCTACACGAGCGCCCCGAAGGCGACCACGAGCGCGCTCATCCTCGCCCCCGAGCACAAGGCCACGGAGGAGGCGATCGCCGCCAGCGGCGTCCCCGCCGTCGTCCTCCGCAACGGCTGGTACAACGAGAACTACGAGCAGACCGTCGCCGAGCTCGCCTCCACCGGCAGCACCCTCTCGAGCGCCGGCGAGGGCCGCGTCGCCAGCGCCGCGCGCACCGACTACGCCGAGGCCGCAGCGGTCGCCCTGACCGAGCCGTCCCTGGTCGGCACCGTGCACGAGCTCTCCGGCGACACCGCCTGGAGCTTCGACGAGCTGGCCGCGATCGTCGCCGAGGTCGCCGGACGCGACGCCGCGATCAGTCACGTCTCCTCCGACGAGCACGCCCGCGTCCTCACCGGCGCCGGCGTCCCCGAGGGCGGAGTCGGCTTCGTCGTCGGCCTCGACGCGAACATCGCCGACGGCCTCCTCGGCGGGACCGACGGCTCGCTCGCCCGCCTGATCGGGCGGCCGACCACGCCGATCCGCGCGTACGTCGAGGAGCAGCTCGGGCGCTGACGCTCCGGCGTCCCCGTCGGCCGGGTCCGGCTCGCAGGAGCACCCCGCTCCCGCGAGCCGGACGGTGGCGCGCCCGGCCTCCCGCGGCGCCGCGCCGGTCACTCCCTTCCGCGACTCCGCACCCGCCCTCCGCGGCTCCGCGCTCGACCCGCCGCACCTCGCGCCACCGTGTCGGCGCCCCGACGTAGGCTGTCCGCCATGACCTCGACGACGCCTCGCTCCGGTATCGACCGCTCCGAACTCGACCCCGCGACGCGCCCGCAGGACGACCTCTACCGGCACGTCAACGGGCTCTGGATCGACCGCACCGAGATCCCCGCCGACAAGGCGCGCTACGGCTCCTTCCACGTGCTCCAGGAGGAGGCGGAGAAGGCCGTGCGCGACATCATCGTCGAGGCGCAGACCGCGCAGCACGGCACCGAGGAGCGACTGTTCGGCGACCTCTACGCCTCCTTCATGGACGAGGAGCGGGCCGAGGAGCTCGGCGCCGCCCCGATCGCCGACGACCTCGCCGCCGTGCAGCGGGTCGACTCGATCCCCGGCCTGCTCCGCGCGGTCGGCGCCTTCGAGCGCACCGGCGTCCCCGGGCTCTTCGGCCTCTTCGTCGACAACGACCCGGGAAGCCCTGAGCGCTACCTCGTCTTCGTCAACCAGGGCGGCCTCGGCCTGCCGGACGAGAGCTACTACCGCGAGGAGGAGTTCGCCTCCGTCCGCGAGGCCTACACGCCGTTCGTCGCGCGGATGCTGGCGCTGGCCGGCATCGACGCCGCCGAGGCCCGCGCCGAGCGCATCGTCGCCCTCGAGACCGATCTGGCTGCCGCCCACTGGGACAAGGTCCGCAGCCGCGACAGCCAGGCGACCTACAACCTCCGCTCCTGGTCCGAGGTCGAGGAGCTCGCCGCGGGCGTCGACCTCGGCGTCTGGCTCACCGCGATGGGCGCTCCGGAGGGGGCGCTCGCCGAGGTGGTCGTCCGCCAGCCGAGCTTCCTCCAGGGTCTCGCGGGCCTGCTCACCGAGGACCGGCTCCCGGCCTGGCGCGACTGGCTGTCCTGGCAGGTGATCCGCGGAGCCGCGGCCTACCTGTCCAGCGGCTTCGTCGACGCCAACTTCGACTTCTACGGCCGCACCCTCACCGGCACCCCGCAGAAGCGGGAGCGCTGGAAGCGCGCCGTCTCGCTCGTCGAGGGCTCGCTCGGAGAGGCGGTCGGTCGCACCTACGTCGCCCGCCACTTCCCCGAGACGGCGAAGGCCGCGATGGACGTGCTGGTCGCGAACCTCATCGAGGCGTACCGCCGCTCCATCGTCGACCTGGAGTGGATGAGTCCCGCCACCCGCGAGCGCGCGCTCGAGAAGCTCGCGAAGTTCACGCCCAAGATCGGCTACCCGGTGCGCTGGCGCGACTACTCCGCCCTCTCGATCGACCCGGCCGACCTGCTCGGCAACGCCCGCCGCGTGGCCGAGTTCGAGTTCGCCCGCGAGCTCGGCAAGATCGGCCGCCCGCTCGACCGCGACGAGTGGTTCATGACCCCGCAGACGATCAACGCCTACTACAACCCGGGCTTCAACGAGATCGTCTTCCCGGCCGCGATCCTGCAGTTCCCCTTCTTCGACGAGGCCCGCGACCCCGCCGCGAACTACGGAGCGATCGGCGCCGTCATCGGCCACGAGATCGGCCACGGCTTCGACGACCAGGGCTCGCGCTTCGACGGCGACGGCCGCCTCACCGACTGGTGGACCGAGGAGGACCGGGCCGCGTTCGAGGAGCGGACGAAGGCGCTCATCGCGCAGTACGACGCGCTCGCTCCCGCGACCACGCCCGGGCACCACGTGAACGGCGCCCTGACCATCGGCGAGAACATCGGCGACCTCGGCGGTCTCGGCATCGCCTGGAAGGCGTACCTGCTCTCGCTGGACGGCGATGAGCCGCCCGTCGTGGACGGCCTGACCGGCGCCGAGCGCTTCTTCCTCTCCTGGGCGCAGGCCTGGCAGCAGAAGTCCCGCGACGAGGAGACGATCCGCCTCCTCGCCATCGATCCGCACGCCCCGGCCGAGTTCCGCTGCAACCAGATCGTCCGGAACATCGACGAGTTCTACGCTACTTTTGACGTCTCCGAAGGCGACGCCCTCTGGCTCTCCCCGAGCGAGCGCGTCACCATCTGGTAGTCGCCGCCGACCACCTCCGCACCACGGACGAGGAGCCCCGGGCATCGAGAGCCGACCGATGCAGCGGGGTCGTCCGCCGATCGCGCGTCCTGCCGGCGCGTGAGGACCCAGGTCCCCCCTCCGCACGACCGCACTCCCGACCCGTAGAGGGGCCGTACCCGTGGTGATCCCCACCAGCGAGACCCGCCGTGAGAGCCGACGCAACCGCCGGGGGCGCCACAAGGGCGGCGGCGACCGCGAGAACTTCCAGCGCGGCTTCGACGCCCTCGGCCGTCTCGCGATCGACGGGGTCGTCGTCTCGGCGCGCGCCGTCGACCTGGCGACCGGCCGCACCCTGTTCGCGGTCGATGACTCCGTCTCGATGCCCACAGCCTCCCTCGGCACCGTCGTGCTGCTGATCGAGGTCGCCGCCCGGCTGGCGAACGAGCCGCAGGAGAACCTGCGCCTGGTCGACCGGACCGCGGCGGACGCGGTCTCGGGCTCCGGGCTCTGGCAGCACCTCCAGGTGCCGTCGATGCCGATCGCCGACCTCGCCGCCCTCGTCGGTGCCTCGAGCGACAACCTCGCGACCAACGTCCTGCTGCGCCGCGTCGGCCTCGATGCCGTGCGCGAGCGGGCGGAGGCGCTCGGCCTCTCCCGCACCGCCCTGCTCGACGTCGTGCGCGACGAGCGCGGTCCCGACGACGCGCCGCAGCTCTCGATCGGCTCCGCCCGCGAGCTGACCTGGCTGCTCGCCACCCTCGCGAACGGCGAGATCGTGGACGCCGCCGTGAGCTCGCGGGTGATCGGCTGGCTCTCGCTCGGCACCGACCTCTCGATGGTCGCCGCCTCGTTCGGGCTCGACCCGCTCGCGCACCGCCACCCCGACCACGGGGTCCTGCTCGTCAACGCGACCGGCACCGACGTCGGCGTCCGCGCCGAGGCCGGCGTCCTCCGCGGCCCGCGCGCCGGAGTCGCCTACGCGGTCGCCACCCAGTTCGACGACACGACCCTGCACTACCGCCTCGCGGTGCTGGAGGGCATGCGCACCCTCGGAGCCGACCTGCTCGAGTACGTGCACTGACGGCTGCCGGGGCGGAGGCTCCTCCGGAGCAGGCCGACCCCGCGGCGCCCCTCGGGTGCCCCGTCAAGTCCGTGACCGCCTCCGGGGGCGCGACCTAGGCTGCCCGCAGCGGCGCCGCCTCCCGGGCGCACCGCGGAGAGGGAACCATGAGCAGCTTCGGCTTCGACGCCCCCGAGGACGTCACCGACACCACCCGCCCCGACGGCGACTCCCTGCCGGTCCCGCCGGAGGACCCGGCCGAGATCGACGACCCCGAGTCGATAGACGAGGCGCTCGACCAGGGCGCCGACGCCCGCCTCGGCGACGACCAGGACCCGCCGGAGCACCCCTTCATCCCGTCGCCCAGCTGATCGGCCGGCCGGGCGCCCCAGCGGCGCCCGGCCTCCTCCGACCTGGCTGCTCCTCCGAGCCGACTACTCCTTCGACCCCGGCTTCAGGCGGTGCGCGAGGCGCTTGATCGGGTGGGCGGGCTCGCGCTCCGCCGGATCCTCGACCTCGAGGCCGTAGAACGTGCCGATGTCGCCGACGAACGCCTTGCGGCGGGCCTTGTCGTAGGCGCGGATCTCGCGGCGGAAGGCGATCACCGTCGCGACGCACATCAGGATCATCACGACGCTGAACGGCAGGGCCGAGAGGATCGCCGCGGTCTGCAGGGCGTCGAGGCCGCCGGCGATCAGGAGCGACAGGGCGAGCAGCGCGGTCGCGACGGCGAAGAACACGCGGATGCGGTTGCGCGGCTCCGGCTCGCCGCCGGTCGCGATCATCGACATCACGAGCGCTCCGGAGTCGGCGGAGGTCACGAAGAAGACGCCGATGAGGAGGATCGCGCCGATCGTCAGCACCGAGCCCGCGGGCAGTCCCTGCAGCATCGAGAAGAGTGCCAGGTTGGTGTCGACCGAGCCGTCGGCGCCGACGAGGCCGCCGTCGCCGTAGAGCTCGCGGTAGATGGCGGTGCCGCCGAGGACGCTGAACCAGAGGAAGGTCATGATCGTCGGCACGAGCAGCACGCCGCCGACGAACTCGCGGACCGTCCGGCCCTTCGAGACGCGGGCGATGAAGATGCCGACGAACGGCGCCCACGACATCCACCAGCCCCAGTAGAACGTGGTCCACGAGGCCTGCCACTGCTCGCCCTCGCGGCCGGCGTAGGCGCTGACCGTGAAGGTCAGGCCGATGAAGTTCTGCAGGTAGTTGCCGAGCGACTGCACGAACTCGCGCAGGAGGAACTGGGTCGGGCCGGCGACGAGCACGAAGACGAGGAGCGCCGCGGCGAGCAGCAGGTTGCCGGTCGAGAGCCACTTCATGCCCTTGCCCACGCCCGAGATCAGCGAGAAGACGGTCAGGCCCGTGACCACGGCGATGACCACGATCTGCACGGTGAGCGACGACTCCACGATGCCGCTCGCCTCCAGGCCCGCCGAGATCTGGGTGACGCCCAGGCCGAGCGAGGTCGCGACTCCGAACATGGTGCCGACCAGGGCGACCACGTCGATCGCGTTGCCCCAGCCGCCGCGGACCCGGCGGCCCAGCAGCGGCTCCAGCGCCCAGCGGATCGACACCGGCCGCTTGCGGCGGTGGATCGCGTACGCGAGGGCGAGGCCGACCACCACGTAGATGGACCAGGCGTGGACGCCCCAGTGCAGGTAGGTCTGCGAGATCGCGCTCTGCGCGAGCTGCGTCTCGGTGCCGGTGACGCCCGGGCGCGGAGTGGCGAAGTGGGTGAGCGGCTCCGCGACGCCGTAGAAGACGAGGCCGATGCCCATGCCGGCGGCGAAGAGGAGCGAGATCCAGGCGAGCATCGAGAACTCGGGCTCGTCGTCGTCGGCGCCGAGCTTGATGTCGCCGAAGCGGCTCACGCCCATCCAGATGGCGAAGGCCACGAAGACCGCGGCGATCAGCACGTAGTACCAGCTGAACGTGTTGACGACGGTGGTCTGCAGCGTCGAGAACACGGAGGTCGCGGCGTCGGGCGCGAGGATCGCGAAGGCCGCGATCGACAGCGTGAGGACGGCGGCGGGCCAGAAGACCCACCGCGCGAGGCGGTGCGGAGGGGCGGTCGTGCCCGCGGTGGCGGGGGCGGTGTCCGGGGAGGACGGGTGCTCGGACATGGGGTCCTCTCGTCGGCGGCAACCGTCCACGGTACACGGGGGCCCGTCGGCGGCCCCGGCCGGGGGAGCCGGGCTGGCATGACCCGGCCCCGGTGCGGGAGGCTGGACCCGTGCAGTTCAGAGTGTTCACCGAACCCCAGCAGGGCGCGAGCTACGAGGACCTCCTCGCCGTCGCGCAGGCCGCCGAGAGCCTCGGCTACGACGGCTTCTTCCGCTCCGACCACTACCTCCGGATGGGGGACGGCGACCCCGGCGTGGGCCCGTCCGACGCGTGGACGACACTCGCCGGCCTCGCCCGCGAGACCGAGCGGATCGCGCTCGGCACCCTCGTCTCCTCCGTCACCTACCGGCCGCCGGGGATCCTCGCGATCCAGGTCGCCCAGGTCGACGCGATGTCCGGGGGCCGTGCCGAGCTCGGCCTCGGCACCGGCTGGTTCGAGCAGGAGCACGCCGCGTACGGCATCCCCTTCCCTCCGCGCCGCTTCGACCTCCTCGAGGAGCAGCTCGAGATCGTGACCGGCCTGTGGTCGACGCCGGTCGGCGAGCGCTACTCCTTCGCCGGCGAGCACTACACGCTGACCGACTCCCCTGCCCTGCCCAAGCCCGCCCGCCTGCCGCTGCCGGTGATCGTCGGTGGCGGCGGCCCCAAGCGGACCCCGGCGCTCGCGGCGCGGTTCGCGAGCGAGTTCAACCTGCCCTTCCCCGAGTTCGACGCGATCCCGGGGGCCTTCGAGCGCGTCGACGAGGCGTGCCGGGCGATCGGGCGCGAGCCCTCGTCGCTGGTGCACTCGGTCGCGCTGATCGCGGTCGGCGGAGGGGACGAGGCGGAGTTCACGCGTCGTGCGGCGGCGATCGGCCGCGAGCCCGCCGAGCTGCGCGAGCACGGAGTGGCCGGCGGCGTCGACGAGGCGGTCGACCGCCTCGAGTCCCTCCGCGAGGCCGGCTGCGAGCGCGTCTACCTGCAGTTCATGGACCTGCAGGACCTCGACCACCTCGACTTCTTCGCCCGGGAGGTCCTGCCGCGCCTGTCGGCGTAGGGCGGGCGCCGCCGCTGACTCTGCTCCGACCGTCCAGGAGTCGTCGCACTCGCGCTCGACTGCGACGACTCCTGGCTTCTCGCGGTCCCCGTCCTCGTGCCCCCGCGCCGAGTGCGACGACTCCTGGTCACTCGCGGGCTGCGGGCAGCACGCTCCGGCCCGCGCGCCCGGGCGTCCGCCCGCGCTGCGGCCTACGCTGGAGGGATGGCGGACACGATCGAGCGCGCGGACGAGCGCCTGGCGACCCTCTCGGCGGCCGAGGTCCCGTGGATCGTGCTGGTCTGGGACGATCCGGTCAACCTGATGTCGTACGTCTCGTACGTCTTCCGCAGCTACTTCGGCTTCGGCCGGGCCGAGGCGGAGCGGCTGATGCTGCAGGTGCACACCGAGGGGCGCGCGGTCGTCGCGACCGGCAACCGCGAGGAGATGGAGCGGCACGTGGAGGCGATGCACGGCTACGGCCTGTGGGCGACGCTGCAGAAGGCCGACGCGTGAGCGCCCCGCTGCGCCCCGCGGCGGCGGAGACCGGAGAGCACCCCGCTCGCGGCATCCGAGGACTCGGCTGATGCGCGCGTTCCGCCGCGACTCCTCCGGGGCGGCCGTCGCCCGCTTCGACCGCGAGGAGGCCGGGATCCTCCGCCACCTGGCGGGCGAGATGCTCGAGCTGCTCGACCGCGGGGCGTCCTCGGAGGAGGCCCGCTCCGATCCGGCGCTCGCGCGCCTCCTGCCCGACGCCTACCGCGACGACGCCGAGGCGGCCGACGAGTTCCGCCGCTTCACCGCTCCGGACCTCGCCGCCCGCAAGATGGACGACGCCCGCGCCGTCACGGCGGCCCTCGACGCCGGCGACGGCACGAGTCACGGCCGGATCTTCGAGGGGCTGGGCGAGGTCGCGGTCCGTCTCGAGGAGCCGCAGGCGATCGCCTGGCTCCGCGCACTGACCGACATGCGGCTCGCTCTGGCCGTGCGGCTCGGCATCGACGACACCGACGTCGTCGTCCCGGAGGAGGGGAGCGCGGCCGCGATCCGCAGCGTCTACGACTGGCTTGGAGGCGTGCAGGACGGACTCGTCCGCGCCGTCGACGTGTGATCCACTCGTCCCTCTAGCGATTCCACAGCTGTGGACAACCCTGTGGAAAGGTGTGGAGAACCGGCTCCGGGAGCACCTCCGAACGGCGGAGCGCCGGGCGCGGGGGTGTGGAAACGCGTAGCGTCCACCCTGTGAACACTCCGAGCACCGCCGACGCCCAGCGCACCGCCGACGACATCCAGGACTCGCGGGCGGTGCGGACCCTCGCCCGCGGCGGCTTCGCGGCGAACGGCCTCGTCCACCTCCTGATCGGAGTGATCGCGCTCGGCGTGGCCCGCGGCGGCGGAGGCGAGGCCGACCAGAGCGGTGCTCTCGGCGCCCTCGCGGCGCAGCCCGGCGGTCTGGTGATCCTCTGGATCTGCACGGTCGGCCTCTTCGGCCTGGCGCTCTGGGGGCTGCTCGAGGCGTTCCTCGTCCGCCCGCGCGAGAGCGCCCTGAAGACCTGGGGCAGCCGGCTGAAGGAGGCGGGCAAGGCCGTCGTCTACGGCGCCCTCGGCGTGACGGCGCTGAAGTTCGCGACGGGCGGCGGGTCGAGCTCGTCCGAGTCGTCCGAGAGCGCGAGCGCGCAGGTGCTCTCGGCGCCGGGCGGAGTCGTGCTGCTCGTGATCGCGGGACTGGCCGTCCTCGCGGTCGGCGGCGTCTTCGTGTACCGCGGAGCGAGCAGGAAGTTCCTCGAGAACGTCGCGGAGCCGGGCGGTACGGCGGGCACCGTCGTCACCGTGCTCGGCGTCGCCGGCTACGTCGCCAAGGGCGTGGTCCTCGGCGCTCTCGGCGTGCTGCTGATCGTCGCCGCCGTCACCCATGATCCGGAGCAGGCGGGGGGGCTCGACGAGGCGCTGAAGTCGCTCGTGGAGCTGCCGGCAGGTGTGCTCCTCCTCGGCTTCGTCGCCGTCGGGCTCATCGCCTACGGGCTCTTCTGCTTCGCCCGCGCGCGCTGGCCGCGCCTCTGATGTCGGATAGCGGATCCGCTCCTTACATGTCACCCCCCTTCCGCGCAACTGGTCCCGCCGTCCCGGAGTCGGTGACACGCTGAGGCCTGTGAGTGCTGGAGGCGATAACGCGACCGGTGGACGGGTGCGTCCGCCGCTGACGCAGGACGCCGCCCGTCTGCTGACCCGCTCCGCCACGGGGGACGCCTCCGCTCTGGGAGAGCTCGTCGACCGCTTCGGCGGCCTCGTCTCGGCGTGCGTCGGCACGGTCCAGGCCGACCCGGCCGGCCGCGACCGGCTCTGCACCGACGTCTTCACCGCCGTCTGGCGCCGCTCCCGCGAGGGCGCCCGCTCGCCGGAGCCCGTGCTCTGGGTGCTCGAGGTCCTCTGCGAGACCCTCGGGTCCGCGCACGAGCTCGCCCGGCGTCCGCTCGGCAGCAGCCTGCTCGCCCTCGACTGCCCGGACCGCGAGCTCCTGCTGCTGGCTGCGGCCGGCGGCTTCTCGCAGGCCGAGATCTCGGCGCTGACCGGGATCGACGAGTTCCGGCTGCGCTCGATCCTCCGGAACGCGCTCGAGACGCTCCAGGGCCGCGACAGCGATCTTCTGACGGCCTGACCGCCGGAGCCGTCGCGGGAGTAAAGTTGAGTCCGTCGAACTCAACTTTCGAGCCTCGGAGGAGACCACCATCATGCAGGCCGGTCGGATGCCCCAGCAGGACGAGAAGTCCGCACTCGAGCAGTACGGCGTCAACCTGACCGCCATCGCGGCGAGCGGCAAGCTCGACCCGGTGATCGGGAGGGACGCCGAGATCCGGCGCGTCAGCCAGGTGCTCACGCGCCGCACCAAGAACAACCCCGTCCTCATCGGCGAGCCCGGCGTCGGCAAGACCGCCGTCGTCGAGGGGCTCGCCCAGCGGATCGTCGCGGGCGACGTCGCCGAGAGCCTCAAGGGCAAGCAGCTCGTCAGCCTCGACCTCTCGGCCCTGATCGCCGGAGCGAAGTACCGCGGCGAGTTCGAGGAGCGGCTGAAGGCCGTGCTCCAGGAGATCGAGGAGTCCGACGGCCGGATCATCACCTTCATCGACGAGCTGCACACGCTGATGGGCGCGGGCGGCGGCGAGGGGTCGGTGGCGGCCGCGAACATGCTCAAGCCCATGCTGGCGCGCGGCGAGCTGCGGATGATCGGCGCGACGACGCTCGACGAGTACCGCCAGTACATCGAGAAGGACGCCGCTCTCGAGCGCCGCTTCCAGCAGGTCTTCGTCGGCGAGCCGACCGTCGAGGACACCGTGGCGATCCTCCGCGGGCTGAAGGAGCGCTACGAGGCGCACCACAAGGTGGCGATCGCCGATTCCGCCCTGGTCGCCGCCGCGTCGCTCTCGAACCGCTACATCACCTCCCGCCAGCTGCCGGACAAGGCGATCGACCTGATCGACGAGGCCGCGTCGCGGCTGCGCATGGAGATCGACTCCGCTCCCGTCGAGATCGACGAGCTGCGCCGCTCCGTCGACCGGCTGAGGCTCGAGGAGCTGGCGCTGAAGAAGGAGAAGGACGAGGCCTCGAAGGCGCGGCTGGAGAAGCTGCGCGAGGACCTGGCCCGCCGCGGCGCCCAGCTCGAGGAGCTGCAGGAGCGCTGGGAGCGCGAGCGCGCCTCCCTCAACCGCGTCGGCGAGCTCAAGAACCGGCTCGACGCCCTGCGGATCGCCGCCGAGCGGGCGCAGCGCGAGGGCAAGCTCGAGCGCGCGTCGAAGCTGCTCTACGGCGACATCCCGGTGATCGAGCGCGAGCTCGCGGCCGCCGAGGCGGAGGAGGAGCCGGCCGAGGGCCGCATGGTCAACGAGCAGGTGACGGCCGACGACATCGCCGCGGTGATCGCCGCCTGGACGGGGATCCCCGTCGGGCGCCTCCTGCAGGGCGAGACCGAGAAGCTGCTGCACCTCGAGACCGAGCTGCACCGCCGACTGATCGGCCAGGACGAGGCGGTGTCGGCCGTCGCGGACGCGGTGCGCCGCACCCGCGCGGGCATCTCCGACCCCGACCGGCCGACCGGCTCCTTCCTCTTCCTCGGGCCGACCGGCGTCGGCAAGACCGAGCTGGCGAAGGCGCTCGCCGACCACCTCTTCGACGACGAGAAGGCGATGGTCCGCATCGACATGTCGGAGTACGGCGAGAAGTTCGCCGTCTCGCGGCTGGTCGGCGCCCCTCCCGGCTACATCGGCTACGAGCAGGGTGGCCAGCTCACGGAGGCGGTCCGCCGCCGCCCGTACTCGGTGGTGCTCCTCGACGAGATCGAGAAGGCGCACCCCGAGGTGTTCGACGTCCTGCTCCAGGTGCTCGACGACGGCCGGCTCACCGACGGCCAGGGGCGGACGGTCGACTTCCGCAACACGATCCTCATCCTCACCTCCAACCTGGGGTCGCAGTTCCTCGTGGACCCGGCGCTGTCGCGGCCGCAGAAGGAGGAGGCGGTCCAGCAGATGGTGCGCCAGGCCTTCAAGCCCGAGTTCGTGAACCGGCTCGACGACATCGTGATCTTCGACGCGCTCGACCGCACCGAGCTCGGCGAGATCGTGTCGCTGTACGTCGACCGGCTGTCGAGGAGGCTCTCGGAGCGACGGCTCGACCTGGCGGTGACGCCCGCGGCCCGCGGGTGGCTGGCCGAGCGCGGCTACGACCCGCAGTACGGCGCGCGGCCGCTGCGCCGGCTGATGCAGCGGGCGATCGACGACCAGCTGGCGACGGCGCTGCTCGGCGGCACGGTGCGCGACGGGGACGTGGTGCTGGTGGACGTGGCGCCGGACGGCGAGAGCCTGTCGGTGACGGCCGGGATGCCCGCGTCGGACTGACCGGGGTGCTCGAGCCCTGTCGCGAGTCCGCAGACGTCGCGGTTTTCGCGGTCGAGTACCGCTACTCCTGCGTTCCCGCAGGGGGAGGAGCGCGGGGGCGGCGACGGGATGTCCCTCCACAGGGCGCGCGAGGGCGGGAGTCGTCCACAGTCGCGGGATCCGCGGCGCGCCCGTCCGGCGGGCTCCGTAGCGTCGGCGGCATGTCCTTCGAAACGCCCGGCCCCCGGATGGCCGACCTCCCTCCCGAGGAGAGGCCGAGGGAGCGCCTCCGCGCCTACGGACCGGAGGCGCTCACCGACGCCGAGACCCTCGCCGTGCTCATCGGGGCCGGCGTCCGCGGCGCCAACGCGACCGTCGTCGCGCAGCGCCTCCTCGCGCGCTTCGGCGGCATCGACGCCGTCGCCCGGGCCGGGGTGGCCGATCTGATGCGGCACCGCGGAGTCGGTGAGGTCGCCGCCTGCCGCCTGGTCGCCTCCTTCGAGCTGCGGCGGAGGATGAACCGCGCCTCGCGCGCCGCCCGCGTCTCAGACGCCGCCGGCCTGGCCGGGCTCGTCGCTCCGCTGCTGGCCGCCCGGCCGGTCGAGACCGTGCTGGCGGTGGCGCTCGCCGAATCCGGAGCCGTCCGCGACGTCCTGACGCTGGCCGACGGAGCCCCGGCGCACGCCGAGATCCCCGTCGCCGCCGTGCTCGCCGAGGTGCTGGCGCGCGGCGCGGCGGGCATCGGCCTGGCGCACAGCCACGCGGGCGAGGCCGTGGTGCTCCCCTCCGACCGTGCGGCGACGCGGGCGATCGCCGACGGGGCAGAGGCGTGCGGCCTGCGGTTCCTCGCGCACGTCGTGATCGGGCGCGACGGCTGGGCGGAGGCGCAGCCGTGACGCGGCGCAGGGCTGCTGCGGGGCCCCTCCGTTCCGGCAGGACGCCTCCCGCCCGGCGCCGGACCGCCCCCGGCCGCGCCTCGGCTCTCCACCTGGGCCGCGTCGGCGCGCGTTCGTGCAAGCCCCCGCCTCTCCGGCGCCCGCGGCCGGTCGCGGGCGTACCGTGGACGCCGACCCCATCCCCCTCCCGACCAGGAGCACCCATGCGAGCAACACTCATCCACGGCGAGCGCGACATCCGACTCGAGGAGGTCCCCGACCCGCAGCTCTCGACGGGGCGCGACGCGATCGTCCGCGTCACCGCGGCCTGCGTCTGCGGCTCGGACCTCTGGCCCTACCGCGGCGTCACGCCCACCAAGGAGGCGCACCGCATCGGCCACGAGTTCGTCGGCGTCGTCGAGGAGATCGGCGACGACGTGCACGACGTCGCGGTCGGCGACTTCGTGATCGCCCCGTTCTACGTCTGCGACGGCACCTGCGCGAACTGCGCCAACGGCGTCTCCACCTCGTGCCTCACCGGCGGCTGGTGGGGCGCCGAGGTCCGCGAGGAGGGCTTCGCGGACGGCGCCCAGGGCGAGAAGGTGCGCGTGCCCCTCGCCGACGGCACGCTCTTCCGCGTGGGCATCGATCCGGACCCGGCGCTCATCCCCAGCCTGCTCACCCTCGCCGACGTGATGGGGACCGGCCACCACGCCGCGGTCTCGGCCGGCGTCACCGCTGGCTCGACCGTCGCGGTCGTCGGCGACGGCGCGGTCGGCCTCTGCGCCGTCCTGGCGGCCAAGCGCCTCGGCGCGACCACGATCATCGCGATGTCGCGGCACGAGTCGCGGCAGAACCTCGCCCGCCGCTTCGGGGCGACCCACATCGTCGAGACCCGCGGCGACGAGGGCGTCGCGCGCGTCCGCGAGCTGACCGGCGGGATCGGCGCCGACTGCGTGCTCGAGTGCGTCGGCACCAAGGAGTCGATGCAGCAGGCCCTCGACTCCGCCCGCCCCGGCGGGATGGTCGGCTACGTCGGCGTCCCCAACGGAGGCCCCGAGCTGCCCGTCCGCCAGATGTTCGGCTCGAACGTGGGCGTCAACGGCGGAGTCGCGCCGGTCCGCGGCTACATGGCCGAGCTGCTGCCGGACGTGCTCAGCGGCGCGATCGAGCCCGGTCTGGTCTTCGACCTCGAGCTGCCCCTCGAGGAGATCGCCGAGGCGTACGCCGCCATGGACGAGCGCCGCGCGATCAAGACCCTCGTGCGTCCGTAATCCCGCGGAGGGGCGCCGGCACGGCCGCGAGGGGTAGCCTCCCGCGCATGACCGCGTCAGCCCGCACCGCCACGACGGCGCCCCTCTTCCACCCCGACCTCGCGCTCGGTCGCTTCCTCCCACCGATCGTCCTCGGCCCGCGACTGCTGCGCCTCGCCACGCGTCGCGTCGCCGAGGGAGGCGAGGCTCCGCCCGACATCGTGGTCGACGACCTCGAGATCCCCGTCGCCGGAGCCGCTCCCGTCCGGGCCCGCAGCTACCGGCCGCGCATCCTCCGCGGTACCGCTCCCGCGCTCCTCTGGGTGCACGGCGGCGGCATGGTGCTCGGCAGCCACCTCCAGGACGAGGCGTCCTGCATCGACTTCGCTCGCACCCTGGGCATCACGGTCGTCTCCGTCGACTACCGCCTCGCGCCCGCGCATCCGGCCCCGGCTGCCGTCGAGGACGTGCTGGCCGCGTTCGACTGGCTCGTCGAGCACGCGCAGGAGCGCGGCGTCGACCCGGCGCGCATCGCCGTCGGAGGCGCGAGCGCGGGCGGCGGCATCGCCGCGGGTGCGACCCTCCTCGCCCACGACCGCGGAGGAGCGCAGCCCGCGTTCCAGCTGCTCGTCTACCCGATGCTCGACGACCGCACCGTCACCCGGCCCGGTCCTCCTCCGCGCGGAGTCCGCGTCTGGACCCCGGGCAGCAACCGCTTCGGCTGGACCGCCTACCTCGCAGGCGAGCCCGGCGGCCCCGGCGTCACGGCTTATGCCGCCCCCGCCCGCCGCGACGACCTCACGGGCCTGCCGCCGGCCTGGATCGGCGTCGGCGGCCTCGACCTCTTCCACGACGAGGACGTCCGCTACGCCGAGCGCCTGCGCGCGGCCGGAGTGCCGTGCGGGCTCGAGATCGTGGAGGGCGCCTTCCACGGCTTCGACGCCCTGTTCCGCCGGTCCGGCGTGGCGAAGCGCTTCTGGGCGGCGCAGGCCGCGGCGCTCGGCGAGGCCCTCCTCGCCTGACCTCCGCGTCGACGCGCCGGGCCGATTCCGTCTCCGGCGCTCGGCACTGCGAGGCTGAGGGGCGACGGCCGCCGCCGCCCGCGCGTCATTTGTGCCGTGCCTGCCGCGCATCCCTCTCCGCCCGCCGCCCCGCCCCGCCCCGTCTCCCGGAGGACCCATGGACATCGACCGCCTCGCCACCCGCTACGAGATCGCCCTGCCCGCCTGGATCGGTGACGCCCTCCGCGACGTCCCCGAGGTCCTCCCGAGCCTCGAGGACCGGATGGCACTCGTGCACGCGCTCGCCGACCGCAACTTCCGCGAGGGGAACGGCGGCCCGTTCGCGGCGATCGTCGTCGAGCGCGACTCCGGTCGTCTCGTCTCGGTCGGAGTGAACGTCGTCCTCGGCAGCGGGGTCTCGTCCGGCCACGCCGAGGTGACGGCGCTCGGTCTCGCGCAGACCGCGCTCGGCACCTGGGACCTCGGCGGCGAGGGCCTCCCCGCGCACGACCTGGTCGTCAACTGGCGCCCGTGCGTGCAGTGCTACGGAGCGACGATGTGGTCGGGGGTGCGCCGCCTGGTCGTCGCGGGCTCCGGCCCCGAGCTCGAGGAGATCAGCACCTTCGACGAGGGGCCGATGCGCGAGGACTGGGCCGCGCAGTTCGAGGCCCGCGGTATCGAGGTCGTCGACGGCGTGCTCCGCGACGAGGCCCTCGACGTGTTCCGCGCCTACCGCGCCTCCGTCGACTCCGGCGAGGTGCTCGTCTACAACGCCCGCGCCGACTCCTGATACCGCGGCAGGTCCGGACTGCGCGCCGGTTCCGCGCCGGACGCACGGGAGCCCCGCCTCAGCGGGGCCCCGTGCGGTCCTGAGCTGCCGGCTGCTGGCAGCGGTCAGCGGCGGCTCAGCGCCACCAGTCGTCGAACATCGACAGCGGCACCTGGCGCTTGTGCTCGGTCGCGGCGTACCGCGCCTCGATGGCCTCGGCGACGGCCCGGTCGACCTCGCCGCCCTCGAGGTACGTGTCGAGGTCGGCGTAGGTGAGCCCGAGGTTCGTCTCGTCGGTCTGGCCGGGGTTGTCGTCGAGCAGGTCCGCCGTCGGCGCCTTCTCGTAGAGCCGCGCCGGTGCGTCCAGGTGCTCGAGGAGCGAGCGGCCCTGCCGCTTGGTGAGACCGGTGAGCGGGAGGACGTCGGCGCCGCCGTCGCCGTACTTCGTGAAGAAGCCGGTGACCGCCTCGGCCGCGTGGTCGGTCCCGACGACGAGCATCCCGGCCTGGCCGGCGATCGCGTACTGCGCGATCATCCGCATCCGCGCCTTCACGTTGCCCTTCACGAAGTCGCTGATCGGCTCGTCGACCGCGTCGCCGAATGCTGCGGCCACGCCGTCGACGCCCTGGTGGATGTCGAAGACGACCTGGCGGTCCGGGCGGATGAACGTGAGGGCGAGCTGGGCGTCCTCCTCGTCGGCCTGCACCTTGTACGGCAGGCGGACCGCGATGAAGGAGGCGTCGCCGCCGCTCGCGCGGACCTGCTCGACCGCGAGCTGGCAGAGGCGCCCGGCGAGGCTCGAGTCCTGGCCGCCGCTGATGCCGAGGACGAGGCCCTTCGCGCCGGTGCTGCGGAGGTAGTCGGCGAGGAATCCGCTGCGCCGTTCGACCTCGACGGCCGGATCGACGGCGGGGGAGACGTGGAGCTCGGAGATGATCTGCTGTTGGACGTCGCGCACGGCTTCACGCTACTCCGGATGCTCCCCGGCGGCCCCTCCTCGCCGCGGACGCGCAGGCTCCCGACGCCTCCCCGAAACAGGGTCCGCCCGCCGCGTCCGACTGGCGCGGCGCCTACCCGCGCTCGGCGACGATGCGGGCGATGCGCGCCGGGACGGTGTCGTCCTGGAGGCTCGTCACGTCTCCGAGCGGGCGGCCGTCGCGGATGTCGCCGAGCAGCCGCCGCATGATCTTGCCGGAGCGGGTCTTGGGCAGATCCGGCACCACCACCACGTCGCGCGGCTTGGCGATCGGACCGATCGCGACCGCCACGTGGTCGCGCAGGAGCGCCGAGAGCGTCGTGCCGAGCGCGGCCCAGTAGGCCGGGTCCTCCTCGGCGCGGTCGACGGCCTCGTCGGAGGGGATGACGAACGCCGCGATCGCCTGCCCGGTCGTCGCGTCGGCGACTCCGACGACTCCGGCCTCGCCGACGGCCGGATGGGCGACGAGTGCCGACTCGATCTCGATCGTGGACAGGCGGTGCCCGGAGACGTTGATGACGTCGTCGACGCGGCCCAGCACCCAGACGTCGCCGTCGGCGTCGTACTTCGCGCCGTCCCCGGAGAAGAACCACCCCTGGGACGCGTAGCGGGCCCAGTAGGAGTCGCGGTACCGCTCCGGGTCGCCCCACACGGTGCGGGCGAGCGCCGGCCCGGTCCGGTCGACCACGAGGTAGCCGCCGGAGCCGTTCGGCACCCGCTCGCCGTGCTCGTCCACCACGAGGACGCCGAGCCCGGGCAGGGCTCCGAGCGACGAGCCCGGCTTGAGGGTCGAGACGCCCGGCAGCGGGCACATCACCGCGGCGCCGGTCTCGGACTGCCACCAGGTGTCGACGATCGGGCAGCGTCCGCCGCCGATCGCCTCGTGGAACCAGACCCAGGCCTCGGGGTTGATGGACTCGCCGACGGTGCCGAGCAGGCGCAGGCTCGACAGGTCGTACCGGGCGGGCACGCCCTCGGGGAACCAGGTCATCAGCGTCCGGATCAGCGTCGGCGCCGTGTAGTAGACGGTCACCCCGTACCGCTCGATGATCTCGAAGTGCCGGGCGGTGTGCGGGGTGCTCGGGGTGCCCTCGTAGATCACCTGGGTGAGCCCGTTCGAGAGCGGTCCGTAGATCTCGTAGGTGTGCGCGGTGACCCAGGCGAGGTCGGCGGTGCACCAGTGCACGTCGTCCGGCTTCGCGTCGAACACCGCCCAGTGCGTCCAGGAGGCCTGCGTGAGGTAGCCGCCGCTGGTGTGCACCAGTCCCTTGGGCTTCCCGGTCGTGCCGGAGGTGTAGATGATGAACAGCGGCGTCTCGGAGTCGAAGGCCTCGGCCTCGTGGACGTCGCTCTGCGCGTCGACCAGCTCGTGCCACCAGACGTCGCGGCCCGGGGTCCACGGGACGTCGGTCTCACCGGTGCGGCGGACGACGAGGACGTGCTCGATCGACGCGACGCCCTCGACCGCCCGGTCGGCGCTCGCCTTGACCGGCACCGCCGCTCCGCGCCGGAACTGCCCGTCCGTGGTGACCAGGAGCTTCGCGCCGGTGTCCTCCACGCGGAACCGCACCGCCTCGGCGGAGAAGCCGCCGAAGACGAGCGAGTGGATCGCGCCGATCCGCGCGATCGCGAGCGTGATGACGACGGTCTCGGGGATCACCGGGAGATAGACGACGACGCGGTCGCCCTTACCGATCCCGAGCGCGGTCAGCGCGTTCGCGGCGCGGGAGACCTCGCGCTGGAGCTCGGCGTAGGTGATCGACCGCCGGTCGCCGCGCTCGCCCTCGAAGTGGAGGGCGGTCTTCCCGCCGCGTCCCGCGTCCACGTGGCGGTCGACGCAGTTGACGGCCACGTTCAGCCGTCCGCCCTCGAACCAGGTCGTGCGCGGCACCGAGAGCGAGCCGTCGGGCAGCGGAGCGGCAGGCTCCCAGCTGTGGGCGGTGTGCCACGGCTCCGCCCACTCGAGGCGGCGGGCGGCCTCCTCCCAGAACGCGACCGGATCGGCGGCGGCGCGCGAGTACTCCTCCGCGCCCGCGTTCGCCTGCGCGGCGAAGGCCGCGGGCGGGGGGAACCGGCGGTGCTCGTCGAGCAGGTTGGCGATCGTCCCGCTCACGCTCGGAGCTCCCTCCCCGGCGCTCACGCCCACTTCCTCACGGCGTAGCGCTGGAACACGCCGACGACGGCATCGGTGAGCTTGCCCAGCACGGCCAGCAGGACGATCGCCAGGAACACCCGGTCGATCCGGCCGTTGTTCTGGCTGTCGATGAGGCGGAAGCCGAGGCCCATCGAGGAGGCGATGAGCTCGGAGGCGACCAGGAACAGCCACGACTGGGCGAGCGCGAGGCGCAGCCCGGAGATCACGGAGGGGATCACCGCGGGCAGCTGCACCGTCGTGAAGAGCCGGACGCCCGAGAGGCCGAAGGCGCGGCCCGCCTCGACGAGGTGCCGGTCGACGTGGCCGAGCGCCGTGGCCACCGTGGTGAAGACCGGGAAGAAGGCGCCGATCGTGATCAGCGTGATCTTCGACTCCTCGCCGATGCCCATCCAGAGCAGCAGCAGCGGGACCCAGGCCAGCGACGGGACCGCCCGGATCGCGCCGAGGGTCGGCCCGAGGACGACCTCCCAGACGCGGGAGAGCCCGAAGAGCGCGCCGACCACGAGCCCGAGCGCCGAGCCGAGCGCGAACCCGATGAGCACGCGCTGCGTCGAGATGGCGACGTCCTGGCCGAGGTCGCCGCGCTGGGCGAGGTCGACGCCGGCCGCCCAGACCATCGCGGGCGAGGGGAAGACCGCCACCGAGACCATCCCGGTCGTCGTCGCGATCTGCCAGGCGGCGAGCAGCAGCACGGGCAGGATCGCGCCTCCCGCGACCACGAACCACCGTCGCGTGGTGAGCGGGTGGGAGCGGTCCTCGCGGAGGCGGCGCTGGGAGGCCGCGACCGACGGGCCCGCCGTCACGAGTCCGGGCTCACCCGGCATCGGCGCGGACAGCGCGCTCCGCCGCAGCACATCGGCGTCGGTCGCGGTGTCGTCGTCGCGGATCGTCATCGTCGGTCTCCTCGGATCACGGGGTCGGGGGCGGAGGGCCGGACCCTCAGGCGCCGATGGCGCTCGGGTCGGCCGCCGAGGCGTAGGTGTCGTCGAGCAGCGAGTCGAGCGCGTCGTCGACCTGCTGCTGCGAGGCGACGTCGCCGTTCTCGACGAAGATCGGGCCGATCACGGCGAGCACGTCGGTCTGCGCGGAGCCGGGGACGTTGTCGACGTCGAGGTTGCTGCGCTCGGTGATGACCGTCGTCGCCACCGCCACGTCGAGGCCGGCGACGGAGGCGAGGATGCTCGCCGTCTCGTCCTGGTTCTCGAGCGCCCAGGCGCGGGCGTGCTCGTACGCGTTCACGACGGTCTGCGCGAGGTCCGGCTTCTCGGCGAGGAAGCTCTCGGTCGCGTTGAGCAGGCCGTAGGAGTTGAAGTCGACGTTTCGGTAGAGCAGGGTCGCCCCGGCCGCCTCGGCGCCGGCCATGATCGGGTCCAGGCCCGCCCAGGCGTCGACGGAGCCGTTCTGCAGCGCCGCCCAGCCGTCGGCGTGCTGCAGGTTCTGCACCGTCACGTCGCCGATGCCCAGCCCGGCGGCCTCGAGCGCCTGCACCAGGAAGAAGTACGGGTCGGTGCCCTTGGTGGCCGCGATCTGCTTGCCCTTGAGCTGCTCGACCGACGTGATCGCCGAGCCGGCGGGGACGACGAGGGCCGACCACTCCGGCTGCGAGAAGATGTCGATCGTCTTGATCGGCGAGCCGTTCGAGCGGGCGAGCAGCGCGGCGGAGCCGGCGGTGGAGCCGACGTCGATCGCTCCGGCGCGCAGGGCCTCGTTGGCCTTGTTGGAGCCGGCCGACTGCACCCAGGCGACGGTGACCTGCTGCTCGGCGAGGGCGGCCTCGAGCCAGCCCTTCTCCTTGATGACCAGGCTCAGCGGGTTGTACGTCGCGAAGTCGAGCGTGAGCGTGCCGCCCTGAGTTCCTCCGGAGGCGGCGTCGGCGGTCGCGGCCGCCGCTCCTCCTCCGCCCTCGCCCTGCACGCAGCCCGCGAGGAGCGGGACGGCGGCGGCGGTGAGCAGACCGGCGAGAGCGGTGCGGCGGGTGAGCGGGGAGCTGGTGAACGACATGGGGGCCTCGGCTTCGGGGATGCGGTGACAGCGAGTGTGGACGCTGCAGGGGAGGGGCGGTGCGGGGAGGTGCTCGTGCGGTGGAGAGCGGGAGGAGGAGGCGGCTGGGGAGGGAGGTCGTGCCGCCCGGACCGTGCCGCCCGGGTGGAGGGATGCGGGTCGATCCGCCCGGGGTCAGTGCCGCTCGATGCCCAGCCCCGCGAGGAGCTCGGCCCGGTGCTCGGCGAGCTCCGCCGAGCCGCGGTCGCGCGGCCGCGCTCCGGGGACGGTGACGATCCGCTGGATGCGCGAGACGCCTCCGGGCTCGTCGCGCCCGAGGAGCACGATGCGGTCGGCCAGCTGGAGGGCCTCGTCGACGTCGTGGGTGACGAGCAGGATCGTCGCCGGAGCCGCCGCGTGCACGTCGAGCAGCAGGTCCTGCATCCGCAGGCGGGTCAGCGCGTCGAGCGCCCCGAAGGGCTCGTCCAGGAGGAGCACGCCGGGGTTCCGGGCGAGGGCGCGGGCGAGGGAAGCGCGCTGGGCCATGCCTCCGGACACCTCGCGGGGCCGCGAGCGGGCGTGCACGGTGAGGCCGACCAGCGAGAGCAGCTCGTCGACGGCGGCGCGGGCGGCCGGGCGCGGGGTGCCGCGCGGCAGGCCGAGCGCGACGTTGTCGGCGATGCTCCGCCAGGGCAGCAGCCGCGGCTCCTGGAACGCCACCGCGCAGCGCGGGTCGATGCCGGAGACGGGGGCGCCGTCGATGAGGACGGACCCCTCGGAGGCGGTGTCCAGGCCCGCCGCGATGCGCAGCAGCGTCGACTTGCCGCAGCCGCTCGGGCCGAGGATCGCGATGACCTCGCCCGCGGCGGCCTCGAGCGTCACGTCCGTCAGCACGGGGGACCCGGGCGCGAAGGTGCGGCCGACCCCCTCGAAGCGCACGGGGAACGCCGACTGGCCGAGCTCGGCGTCGAAGGCCAGGCTCGTGCGGGCGGCGGGGGTGGCGGGCATGTCTCTCCGGGCAGCGGGACGGGCGGGCGGATCGTCCGATCGTACGGAGAGGCTCCCGGCGGCACAGCGGGGACCGACACGGGGAGTAACACAGGGGGAGGGACGCGAAAGGCCTCCCCGGTCCGCGGACGGGGGAGGCCTTCCGCCGGAGGGCTACGCCTGGACGAGCACGAGCTCCTCGAGGGGCAGGCGGGTGCGCGGCGCGGTCTCGCGCTCGCGGAGGGTCTCGTTCGCCAGCGCGTCGGCGTCGGCCGCGACTCCCACCGCGGCGATCGTCACCGGGTCGAAGCGCTCGTCGACGCCGAACGCGGCGCGGACGGCGTCCTTGTCGAAGCCGGCCATCTGGTGCACGTGCAGGCCCTCGTGGTGCGCCTGGACGCTGAGGTGGGCGATCGACTGGCCGAGGTCGTAGACGGCCCAGGGGCGCGGCTTCCCCTCGGAGTCGACGGTCTCGGCCAGCGCGACGACCAGGACGGCGGCGGAGCCGGCCCAGGCGCCGTTGAAGCCGGCGAGCGTCGCGACGATGCGGTCGAACTCGTCGGTTCCGCGGCGGGCGACGATGAAGCGCCACGGCTGCGAGTTGCTGGCGGACGGGGACCAGCGCGCGGCCTCGAGGAGGGACGCGAGGGTCTCGTCGGAGACGGTCGCGGACGCGTCGTAGGAGCGGGGGCTCCAGCGCTCCGCGAGGACGTCGAGGATCGGGGCGCTGGTGCTGGCGGTGCGGGAGGCGGTGGCGGACATCGCGGGGCTTCTTCCGTGCGGGGGACTGGGGGAGGGGCTCCGTCGCCCGTGGAGCCCAACCGTGCCCGCCCCGCGGGCATTCCCTCGCGCGCACGGCAGGCGCCCGCGCGCGCGTTCGCCCACGGAGGAGCGGGCCGCCTCCGAGTCCCGGAACGGTACGGTGGGAGACGGCGTGGTCACCCCGCGCACCACCATCCACGACTCTGGAGGATCATCCATGGCCCAGCACTTCGACGTCGTCGTCCTGGGGGCAGGCCCCGGCGGATACGTGGCCGCGATCCGCGCCGCCCAGCTCGGCAAGTCCGTCGCCGTCGTCGAGAAGCAGTACTGGGGCGGTGTCTGCCTCAACGTCGGCTGCATCCCGTCCAAGGCGCTGCTGCGCAACGCGGAGCTCGCCCACCTCTTCCACACCCAGGCGAAGCAGTTCGGCATCTCGGGCGACGTCTCGTTCGACTTCGGCGCGGCGTTCGACCGCAGCCGCTCGGTCGCGGACGGCCGCACCAAGGGCGTCCACTTCCTGATGAAGAAGAACAAGATCGCCGAGTTCGACGGCGTCGGCTCCTTCACCGGCCCGCAGGGTCTCGACGTGCAGCTGAGCAAGGGCGGCACGGAGTCGCTGACCTTCGACGACGCGATCATCGCGACCGGCGCGAGCGTCCGCCTCCTCCCCGGCGTCGAGCTCTCCGAGAACGTCGTCACCTACGAGACCCAGATCATGACCCGCGAGCTCCCCGACACGATGGCCATCGTGGGCGCGGGCGCGATCGGCATGGAGTTCGCCTACGTCCTCAAGAACTACGGCGTCGACGTGACGATCATCGAGTTCATGGACCGCGCCCTCCCCAACGAGGACCCGGACGTCTCCAAGGAGATCCAGAAGCAGTACAAGAAGCTCGGCGTCGAGATCCTGACCTCGACCAAGGTCGAGTCGGTCGTCGACAAGGACGGCTACGTCACGGTCACCTACACCGCGAAGGACGGCACGCAGTCGACCCTCGAGGTCGACAAGGTGCTCATGTCGATCGGCTGGGTCCCCCGCACCGAGGGCTTCGGCCTCGAGAAGACGGGCGTCGAGCTCACCGAGCGCGGCGCGATCGCGATCGACGACCACATGCGCACCAACGTGCCGCACATCTACGCCATCGGCGACGTCACCGCGAAGCTGCAGCTCGCGCACGTCGCGGAGGCGCAGGGCGTCGTCGCCGCCGAGACCCTCGCCGGTGCCGAGACCCAGACCCTGGGCGACTACCGGATGATGCCGCGGGCGACGTTCTGCCAGCCGCAGATCGCCTCCTTCGGCCTCACCGAGAAGCAGGCGACGGACGAGGGACACGAGATCACCGTCTCGACCTTCCCCTTCATGGCGAACGGCAAGGCCCACGGCCTCGGCGAGCCCACCGGCTTCGTGAAGCTCATCGCGAGCAAGAAGTACGGCGAGCTCCTCGGCGCCCACATGATCGGCCCGGACGTCTCGGAGCTGCTCCCCGAGCTCACGCTCGCCCAGAAGTGGGACCTCACCGCGACCGAGCTGGCCCGCAACGTGCACACCCACCCGACGCTGTCGGAGGCGCTGCAGGAGGGCTTCCACGGCCTCAAGGGGCACATGATCAACATGTAGGGCTCGTCCCTCCACGGCCTCCGGCCCGCAGGATCCCGCTCGGCTCGTCCGCGGCGGATCCGGCGGGCCGGAGTCGTCTCCGGGGGCGTCCACAGGGCTCCGGCGCCGCTCCCGCTACCGTGGCCCGATGGATCCGCGCCTGCTCGACCGCCTCGCCGCCGACGCCTGGCCCGCGCTCGTGCGGCGCCCCCTCGGCCCATGGGAGCTGCGCGCCTCCTCGGGGGTCACCAAGCGCGCGAACTCGGTGCTCGCGTCCGGCGACGTCGTCGACCAGGAGGCGGCCCTCGACACGGCGGAGGCGTTCGCCCGCGAGCACGGGATCGCACCCCTCGTGCAGATCGGACCGCCGAGCCCCGCCGGTCTGACCGGGCTGCTCGCCGAGCGGGGCGCCGCGCCGATCGACCGGACGCTCGTGCTGACGGGTTCGGTGCAGGAGGCGCTCGCCGCCCTGTCCACGACGTCGGGGTCCGCGCCGTCGAGGCCAGTGCCGCCGAGGCCCGCGCCGCAGCCTCGCGTCCGCCTCGCCCCGGCTCCCGACGAGGACTGGCTCGCCCTCTGGTGGTCGGTGGACGGTCGCGGTGGAGCGGAGGAGCGCGCGGTCGCCGAGCGCATCCTCGCGGGCTGCCCCTCCTCCTACGCGCTCGCCGTCGACGGGGACGGCCCGGCCGCGACCGGCCGCCTCGCGCTCGTCACGGCGCCGGACGGCGAGCTCTGGGGCGGCCTCTTCGCGCTGGCGACCCGGCCGGACGCCCGGCGCCGCGGGCTCGCCTCCGCCGTGATCCGCGCCCTCCTCGAGGACGCGTCCGGCCGGGGCGTCGCGCGCTTCTGGCTCCAGGTGCTCGCCGAGAACGTCGGCGCCCGCCGCCTCTACGCGTCCCTCGGCTGCCGCGAGTCGTCCTGGTACGAGTACTGGCGCTGACCCGCTCGCGGAGGAGGAGCGGGGTGCCCGGGTCAGGCGTTCGCGAGCACGGCGCGGGCGACGGCCTCGGCCTTCGCCGCGTCGCCGGTGACGGTCACGCGCCACCACACGTCGTCGGCGAGCGCGTCGATCTCGCACACGCCCGCCGCGCAGCCGGTGAGGGCCTTCTCGCCGAAGCCGTCGAGCGGCTCGAGCGGGATCGCCAGGCCCGAGGTCAGCGAGAGGTTCCGCCAGCCGTCGTCGCCGTTCGGGAGCGCGTCGACCGTCACGCCCGAGTAGGCGGCGCTGGAGGCGTCGCTCCAGCTGCAGGAGGCGTATCCGGCCCGGGCGGCGGCAGCGGCCGACGCGGTGGTCGGCGTCCCGGTCCCCGTCCCCGCGGTCGCCTGCGCGAGACCGGCGGCACCGGACAGCTGCTCGGCCGTCAGGACCTCGGTGCAGACGGGCGCCGTCGCGGTGACCGGCTCGTCGAGGCTGCCGAGCGCGGCGGAGGCGGTGCCGGTCGCCAGCGCGGCGAGGTCGACGGCCGCGGGGGCGCCTCGCAGCTGCAGCGTCACCCAGGTGGCGCCGGCGAGCAGGTCCAGGTCGCAGCTGCCGTCGGTGCAGGAGCCGTAGGCCTCGACGCCGGTCTCGAGGCGCGGGCCCGGACGGCCCGCGAACGCCTCGGCGGCGTCGTCGACCGCCGCCGCGGTGATCGAGGCGTCCTCGTCGTACCAGGCGCAGCGGAGCACTCCGCCGTTCTCCTCCGCGGCCTCGCGGATCAGCTCGCCCGAGGAGCGCGTCGTCACCTCGCGGCTGCCCTCGAGAGCGCTGCGGGAGACCCCCAGCGCCGAGGCCGCCCGTGTGGCGGGGAGGAGGGAGTCGCAGCCCAGGCGGGTCGAGGCCGTGGGCGAGGGCGTCGGAGTCGCGGAGGGAGTCGGAGCGGCGGTCTCGGACGCCGACGGGGTGGCCGCGACGTCCGAGCGTTCGGCCGACGTGCAGCCCGTCAGCGCGACGAGAACGGCGAGCGCGGCGCCGACCGTCGCCAGGCGCGGGAGGCGGGCCCTCACGCGGCCAGCTCGCGCTCGATCGCGGCCGTGAACGCGTCGATGTCGTCCTCCGTCGTGTCGAAGGAGCAGACCCAGCGGACCTCGCCGGTCGCCGGGTTCCAGTCGTAGAAGCGGTAGGCGGCGCGGAGCCGGTCCGCGACTCCGGGCGGCAGCGTCGCGAACACCGCGTTGGCCTGGGTCTGCTGCGTGAACTCGAGCCCGGTGATCCGGCAGGCGGCGATCGCCTCCTCGAGCCCCGAGCGCAGGCGCGCCGCCATGGCGTTCGCGTGCCGGGCCGAGCGGAGCCACAGGGGCTCCTCCTCGCCGCCGTCGCCGAGCAGGGCGAGCAGCTGCGCCGAGATGAAGCGCATCTTGGAGGACAGCTGCATGTTGGTCTTGCGGAGGAAGGTCAGCCCGGTCGAGGCCGCCGGGTCGAGCACGACGATCGCCTCGCCGAGCAGGATGCCGTTCTTGGTGCCGCCGAACGAGAGCACGTCGACGCCTGCGTCGGTCGTGAAGGAGCGCAGGGGCAGGCCGAGGGCGGCCGCGGCGTTCGCGATGCGCGCCCCGTCCATGTGCAGCCGCATGCCGAGGCCGTGCGCGTGGTCGGCGAGCGCGCGCACCTCCTCCGGGGTGTAGACGGTGCCGAGCTCGGAGGACTGGGTGATCGAGACCACGAGCGGCTGGGCGCGGTGCTCGTCGCCGAAGCCCCACGCCTCCTGGTCGACCAGCGCCGGGGTCAGCTTGCCGTCGGGCGTGGGGACCGTGAGGATCTTGATCCCGCCGACCTTCTCCGGCGCTCCGCCCTCGTCGGAGGTGATGTGCGCGGTGCCCGCCGAGACGACGGCGCCCCACCGCGGCAGCATCGACTGCAGGCCGGTGACGTTGGCGCCCGTGCCGTTGAAGACGGGGAAGGCCTGGGCCTGCTCGCCGAACTCGCGGCGGAACGCCTCCTGCAGGCGCTCGGTGTAGACGTCCTCGCCGTAGGCGATCTGGTGCGCTCCGTTGGCCGCGGCGATCGCGGCCAGGACCTCGTCGTGCACTCCGGAGTAGTTGTCGGAGGCGAAGCCGCGGACGTCGGGATCGTGCAGAGCGCTCATCCCTCCATCTTCGCAGCCCGCCGCCCGGAGGAGCCCCGGCGGCGCCCGCCGAGACACCCCTCCTGCCTCCCGCATGTTTCGGGCAGGTGAAAGGACGACGACCCGAAAGCCGATCTCCGTCAAGAAGTTGGTATCGGCTGGGAGGCAGGCCACTCTTGACGTATGCGCATGGACACGACGGGAGCTGTCCGCGACATGCCCGCCCCTCCCGGGGTGGACGAGATCGCGGCTCGCTTCGGCGATCCCGTCCTCGCGTTCGCGCCCCAGCCGAGGCTGGAGGAGTTCGCCGCGGCGCAGACGATGGCGCTCGGCCGCTTCGTCGAGATCTCGCTCTCGTACTCGTTCTACAAGAACCCGCGCAACCGCGCCGACCCCGTCAACCACGTCCCGCTGACCCCCGAGCAGAAGCGCGCGATCGAGCGCGCCGAGAACGACCACCTGCCGCCGTGGATGGTCGACCAGGTGACGCGGATGCGGTACCCGGTGCTCTGGGAGGCGGTCCGCACCTCCGTGCCGATCCCCGCCGAGCGCAGCCGGCCCCTGGAGTCCCGCCTCGCGGCCCACATGGGCGACGTGCTCCGCAACACCTTCCCGGGCCGCGTGCGCAGCCGCCGCGGCGGGATGCCGGTGGTCGCCGCCGCCCTCCGCGACGAGGACGTCGTGCGGGGCGTCCCGGTGATCGTGGACGGGGAGGCGCTGCGCGGCTACCGCGTGGACACCGATCCGGACGTGGTCGCGATCGGCGCCCGCGTCGACGGCCGCTACATGACGGTCGTGCTCGACCGGAAGATCGTGCCGGAGATCCGGATGGAGTTCGTCCGCCGCACCCCGCCGCGCCCGGCCTCGAGCCAGCCCCGGCGCTGACCGCCCGGCCGACCGCTCAGGGGCGCCCCGGCACCGCGATCCCGTGCTCGTAGGCGAACACGACCGCCTGGATCCGGTCGCGCACGCCGAGCTTCATCAGGATCTTCGAGACGTGCGTCTTCACGGTCGCCTCGCCCACGAACAGCTCGGCCGCGATCTCGGCGTTCGACCAGCCCCGCGCCAGGTGCACGAGCACCTCCCGCTCGCGGTCCGTCAGATCGGCCACTCCGGAGTGGTCGGCGGCGGCCGGCGTGCGCTCGGGCACGGACGCGAACCGCTCGATCACGCGCCGGGTGACGTCGGGGGCGAGCATCGCGTCGCCGCGGGCGACCACCTGCACGGCCTCGACCAGCTCCTCCGGCGACGCGTTCTTGAGCAGGAACCCGCTGGCGCCGGCCGAGAGCGCCTCGAAGAGGTAGTCGTCGCGGTCGAAGGTGGTGAGGATGAGCACCCGCGAGCACAGGCGCGGGTCGGCCACGATCTCGCGGGTCGCGGCCAGGCCGTCGAGGCCGGGCATCTGCACGTCCATGCAGATCACGTCGGGGCGCAGCTCGGAGGCGCGCTGCAGGGCCTCGAACCCGGTGCGGGCCTCGCCGACCACCTCGATCCCCGGCTCCGACTCGAGGATGATGCGGAAGCCCACGCGGACGAGCTCCTGGTCGTCGACGAGCAGCACGCGCACGTGCTCGGTCATGGGCGGCCCCCGCTCGCTCGCTCCTGACGCCCCCGCGACGTCTCCGACGACGGTACCGGGTCGTCGGCGTCCGGCACGCTCGCCCGGACGGGGGACAGCGGCACCCGGGCGTGCACGAGGTACCCTCCGCCCCTCGGCCCCATCTCGATCCAGCCGCCGACCGCGGCCGCGCGCTCGCTCATGCCGGTGTGCCCCAGTCCGCAGGAGGCGGGAGCGCTCGGGTGCGGGCCGGACCCGCCGTCGTCGGCGATCTCAAGCTCGACCGCGTCGGGGGCGTAGCGGAGGCGCACCTCGGCGTGCGCGCCGCGCCCCGCGTGCTTGCGGACGTTCGTGAGCGACTCCTGCGCGATGCGGTAGAGGCTGAGCCCCACCGTCGCGGGGATCTCGCGGGGCGTGCCGAGGGTGAGGAAGACGGTGGGCAGGCCCGACCCGCTGGACGCCGCGACCAGCTCCTCGAGCTGGGCCACCCCACGGGTGGACGCGGCGTCGGTGAGCGGATTCGGCACCGCGTCCTCGGCGCGCAGCGCGACCAGGATGCGGTGCAGCTCCTCGATCGCCGAGCGCGCGTCGCCCTCGATGGCGCTGAGCGAGGCCGCCGCCCGCTCCGGATCCCGCGCCAGCACCCGCCGCGCCGCTCCCGCCTGCACGCCCATCACGCTGACGTGGTGCGCGACCACGTCGTGCAGCTCGCGCGCGATCCGCAGCCGCTCGGAGGACACGGCCTGCCGCGAGGAGCGCTCCCGCTCGTCGTCGAGCTCGGCCGTGCGCGTCTCGAGCGCCTCCAGCCGGCGGGCCGACTGCCACGACGCCTCGCCGAAGACGTAGGCGCTGCCGAAGTAGAGCAGGTTCGACACGACCGCGAGGGCCGACTCCGCCGCGTAGGGCGAGAGCAGGCCGGGGGAGTCGTCGACCGGCACGGAGCTGCCGAAGTACTCGCCCGTGGCGAGGGTGGTGAGCAGCCAGCCCAGCATCCCGACCGCGATCGCCACTCGGACGACGAGCGCCGTGCGCCGGTTCCGGCCCCACGCGCCGACCGTGTAGAGCGCGAGGAACAGGCAGATCTGGCCGAAGAGCGACTCCGGCACCTGGAGCACGATCCCGAGCGCGTAGACGACGGAGAGCCCGGCCGCCACGCTCGCGGGGAACCGGCGGCGCAGCGCGAGGGGAAGGGTCATCAGGACGGCCCAGTGGGCGCTGACGACGGGGTGCGCCGCGTCCGGGAAGCCCGCCGAGGAGTACAGCGCGACGGAGACGATCGTCGCCACCAGCAGGATCCCCGCGGTGACCGCGTCGCGCACGTATCCGGCCCGGCTCGGCGCTCGCCGGATCCAGCCCGCGTCGAGCGGGTCCGCGGCTCCGTCACCTGAGGGCATGCGCCCCACGCTAACCGACGCCGGTCGGACGGGGCCCCGGGAGGCGGAGGAGCGCACCCCGCCGCCTCCCGGGCGCGACGTCAGTCCCGGCCGGTGATGCCCCGGGTCGAGGCGATGACGTCGCCCATCTTCCTCCCGAGGGCCTCGTAGAACATCGACAGCGGGAACTCGTCGTCCAGCACCGCGTCGGTGAGGCCGCGCGGGGCGCCGAGCAGCACCTCGTCCGGGAGCCCGCCGGCCCAGGCGGAGGCGGGGTGCGGAGTGAGAGTGGCCGCGATCAGCTCGTGCGCGGCCAGCCAGTGCGCCGTCTTCGGCCGGTCGATCGAGCGCCAGTAGAGCTCGTCGATCGCGTCCGAGAGGGCGACGACCACGTCGGCGACGCCGTCCCACTCGAACGCCAGCCGGGTGTCGGTCCAGTGCAGGACGCCGTGCTGGTGCAGCCAGGCGAAGAGCAGCTGGCCGCCGAGGCCGTCGTAGTTGCGCACCCGCGACCCGGTGAGCGGGAAGCGGAAGAGCCGGTCGAACAGGATCGCGTACTGCACGAAGCGCGAGCGCTCGGCCAGCGCCTCCTCCTCGTCGTCGCGGCGGTCGAGCGCGCCGAGGCGGCGCTCGATGGCGACGGCCTCGCGGAAGGCGGTGAGATCGCACCGCAGCTCCTCCAGCGAGTAGAGGAAGAAGGGCATCCGCTGCTTGATCATGAACGGGTCGAACGGCAGGTCGCCGCGCATGTGGGTGCGGTCGTGGATGAGGTCCCACATCACGAAGGACTCCTCCGCCAGGCGCTGGTCGGCCAGCAGGCGCTGCGCGTCCTCCGGGAGCTCGAGACGGGTGATCCGGGCCGCCTCCGTGACGACGCGGCGGAACCGGGCCGCCTCGCGGTCGGCGAAGATCGCGCCCCAGGTGAAGGACGGGACGGAGCGCATCGCGACCGTCTCGGGGAACAGCACGGCGCTGTCGGTGTCGTAGCCGGCGGTGAAGTCGACGAAGCGCACGGGCACGAAGAGGGCGTTGGAGTAGTCGCCCGCCTCCAGCTCGGCGACGAACCGCGGCCAGACGACCTCGACGAGGACGGCCTCGACGTGGCGGTCGCGGCTGCCGTTCTGGGTGTACATGGGGAAGACGACGAGGTGGCGGCGGCCGTCGACGCGCTCGAGCTGCGGCTGGAACGCGGTGAGCGAGTCGAGGAAGTCGGGCAGGCCGAGGCCGCCGGCGCTCCAGCGCTCGAGGTCGACGACCAGCGCGTCGAGATACGCGGCGTCGTGCGGGAACGCGGGGGCGAGGGTGCGGACGCCGGCGACGATCCGCTCGACGAGGGTGCGCGCCTCCTCGAGCCGCTCGGGCTCGGCGAGCGAGCCGTCCTGGGACTGGAGCGGCTGCAGCGCGGCGGCGGCCGCCTTCAGGTCGAGCCAGGCGGCGGAGTCCTCCACGCGGTCCTCGACGACCTCGGGTTCTCCGACGACGGTGCTCTGCGCGGCTTGCGACATGGTGATCCTCCTCACGCTGGTGATACGGGGCTGCAGGAGCGGAACGCGCTCCGACTCCGAGCGTATGGGCTCGTGCGCGCGCTTTTCTTGCGTCTCAGCGGAGCGAAGCGGCGATCTCGCGGGGGCGGGCGCACGTCTCCGCCGCCCCTCGGAGGCCCCGCGGTCAGCGGCTGCCCAGGTGCTGTGCAGGTGCCACCCCCCGTCCGGGGCTAGATTCCTCACCGCTTCCGTTTCCCTCCCCTGATCGGGTCGAAAATGGGGCGACACCGTGTCCGCATCCCGAGTGCGGAGACATCCGATCGGACAGGCGCGCCGAACACCCTGGCGGCGCGCTCGATCGGCGAGCCATCCTGAGAGAGAGGATCGGAGCGCGTGACGGGACCCGAACCCGGAAGCGACCAGAGAACAGCCAGCATCGACCACCACCCCGAGAACCTCCGCCTGCTCCCCTGGCCGCAGGCGGACGCCTCCGTCCTGCGCGACACCCTCGCGCACGCGGGCGGCGGACTCGAGAGCGAGAGCGAGATCCTCGTGCGCCACGACCGCTACCTGCGCGGTTGGGCGGACGGCGACGCGTTCTTCTACGTGGTCGAGCTGGACGGACTCTCCGTCGGCTCCATCGGCTATTGGTACGGCTGCTCGCGCGGCGTCGTCGCCTACGAGGCGGCGTGGAGCATCGCTCCGCACGCCCGCGGCATCACCGCGGCCTCCGTGCGGATGCTGCTCGAGGAGGCGGCGGCGTTCCCCGTGCCCCGCTTCGTGCACGCCTTCGTGGCGGAGAGCGACCTGGACGCGGGCGCGACCTGCGTCGAGGCCGGCTTCGACCGGATCGACCTCGTCGAGCAGGGCGAACCGCCGGAGCTCTACGTGGACTGGGCGTTCGACCTGGCCGCCGTGGCCTGATCAGATCCCGTGGCGCTCCAGCCACGGCCGCAGCACCGCCAGGAACTCCTCGGGGTGCGCGAGGCCGGGCAGGTGCGCCGCGTCCTCGAGCACGTGCAGCTCGGCACCGCCCACCTCGGCGGCGAGGTGCTCGCAGACCGGCAGCGACTCGGAGAGGTCGTGCGCGCCCGCCACGACGAGGGTCGGCACGGCGATCTCCCCGAGCCGCTCGCCCGCCGGCCCGGAGGGATCGATCGGGCGGGGGGCCTCCGCCTCGTGGCCGACGCCCGTGAGCGCGAGCTCCCGGACCCGCGCGAGGAACTCCGGAGCCACGTCGTCCGCGGAGCGGTCGGGACCCACGGCCCAGAGCTCCGCCTCGACGATCGCCGCGGCCTCCCGCTCGCCCGCGAGCTCCAGCGCCTCGACCTCCCCGAAGCGCCGCTCCTCCTCCGCCGTCAGCGCGGGGTAGTCGAAGCCCGCCAGGCCCGGCGCGATCACGACCAGGCCGGTCACCCGCTCCGGATGCTCGAGCGCCAGGTCGAGCGCGAGCGTCCCGCCCCGCGAGCAGCCGACGACCACCGCGCGCTCGACCCCGAGGTGGTCGAGCACGTCCAGGGCGTCCCGGCGCGGGTCGTACTCCACGTCCTCCGTGCTCGTTCCGCCCGCGCCGCGGACGTCGTAGCGGACCACCAGCCGGTCGCGCGAGAGGTCGGGGACGAGCGGGTCCCACATCCGCAGGTCGGCGATGCCCGCGTGCACGAGCAGCAGGGCGGGCGCGGAGGCGTGGCCGTCCGCCTCCCAGTAGAGGCTCGCGCCGGGGACCTCGAGATGCGGCATGCCGCACACCGTAGGCGCGTCCCGCCGGCGCTGCAACGCCCGGCCACTGCCTAGGGTGGAGGCGCGACAGCGGACGGGCCGCGGCGGGGAGGCGGCGGCGTGGAGGGCGTGCTCACCGGCTTCTCGATCATCGGGGTCGTCATCGCGGTCGGCTACCTGATCGCGCGGTTCCGGATCGTCCCGCCCGAGAGCCGGCTGATCCTGTCGCGGATCGCCTTCTTCGTCACGACGCCGGCGCTGCTGTTCACCGTGCTGTCACGGGCCGACGTCTCCGTCCTCTTCTCCTCGTTCCTGCTCGTCTCGCTCCTGACGGTGCTGACCGTCGCCCTGCTCTACGTGCTGGCCTCGCGGCTGCTCTTCCCCCGCCCGCTGCCGGAGACGGTGATCGGTACCGCGGCCTCCTCCTACGTCAACGCCAACAACATCGGGCTGCCGGTCGCCATCTACGTGCTGGGCGATCCGCAGTGGGTGGCCCCGACGCTCCTCCTGCAGCTGATCGTCCTCGCGCCGACGATCCTGACGCTGCTCGACGTCTCGACGAGCGGGCGGACCTCGGTCGGCGCGATCCTCACGCAGCCGCTGCGGAACCCGATGATCATCGCCTCCGCCCTCGGCCTCGTCGTCGCCCTCACCGGCGTGGAGCTTCCCGCGCCCGTGCTGCAGCCGTTCTCGATCATCGGCAACGCGTCGATCCCGCTGGTGCTGATCGCCTTCGGGATGTCGCTGCGCGGGCAGCGGCCGCTGGAGGCGGGGCCGGCGCGGGTCGAGGTGGTCGTCGCCTCCGTGCTCAAGTCGCTGGTGATGCCGGCGGTCGCGCTGCTGCTGGGGCGCTTCGCGTTCCACCTCGACTCCGAGCACCTCTTCGTGGTGACGGTGACCGCCGCGCTGCCGACCGCGCAGAACATCTTCACCTTCGCCTCGCGCTACGACCGGGGCATCGCCGTCGCCCGCGACACGGCCCTCGTGACCACGGTCGCCGCGGTGCCCGTGCTCATCGGGGTGTCCCTCCTGCTGGGCTGAGCGGAGCAGCATCCCCGCCTCCCGCTCGGTCCCGGCGGAGGCGCCGGACGGCCCGCGCATCCGCGTCGCGTGTCCCTCGTCCTGGGACGGGGCCGGTGGCGCGGGCCCGGTCGCACTCCGCCGACCGTCGCTTAGGCTCTCTCGAATGAGCACCACCACGTCCGCCGACCGCTCCGCCCGCGGCAGGCCGCGCCGCCGTCGCGGCCTCTGGATCACGCTGATCGTCCTCCTGGTCCTGCTGATCGGCGCCGTCGTCGCGGTGCTCCTCGGCGTGCGCACCTACGACAAGGCGATGACCGTCCGCGACAAGCTGACCGAGGCGATCCCGCTGGTGTCGCAGGTGACGGACAGGCTGACGACGTTCGACACCTCCGGGGCGGAGGAGATCGCGGGCCGGATCGCGACCCTCACCGGCGAGGCGCGCGACGAGACCGAGGACCCGGTGTGGCGGGTGATGGAGGTGGTGCCCGTCCTCGGGCCGAACCTGTCCGCGGTCCGCGCCGCGACCGAGATCGCCGACGACGTCTCCGGCCGGATCGTCACGCCGCTCTCCACGACCTCGCTCGACATCCTCAAGCCCGTCGACGGCAGGGTAGACCTCGCGGCGATCACCGAGCTGTCGCAGAAGATCACCGTCGCCAAGGAGGTCGTCGACGCGGCGCAGACCCGCGTCGAGGGCATCGACCGCGGCCCGCTGGTGCCGCAGGTCGCCTCGGCCCTCGACTCCTTCACTCCGCAGCTGGCCACCGCGACCGCGGCGATGGAGCAGGTCGAGCCGCTCACCGCGATCCTCCCCGACTCCCTCGGAGCGTCCGGTCCGCGCCACTACCTGGTGATGTTCCAGAACCTGGCGGAGTCGCAGGCTCTGGGCGGCGGCGCGTCGTCGGTGATGCAGCTCGACGTCGACGGCGGCGCGATATCGATCGGCCGTCAGCTGGGCAGCGGCGACTTCCGCGGTCTGGCGCCCGTCACCGTCGACCAGAGCGCGCTCGACACCATCGGCGAGAACATGGCGACGACCTTCAACGTCTCGACCAGCCGCCCCGACTTCCCGACGGCCGCCTCGATCGCCTCGCAGTTCTGGGCGCAGAAGTTCCCCGAGCAGAGGATCGACGGCGTCCTCGCGATCGACCCCGTCGCCCTCTCCTACCTCCTCGGCTCGACCGGGCCCGTGACCCTCACCGACGGCACGGTCCTCACGAGCGAGAACACCGTCTCGACCCTGCTCAACGAGGTCTACTTCCGCTACCCGGAGTCGGTCGTGGCCGAGCGCACCGACGAGTTCTTCTCGGAGGCGAGCGCGACGGTCCTGGGCAAGATCCTCGGCGGGGAGATGGAGCCGACGAAGATGCTCCCGGCGATCGTGAAGGCGGTCGACGAGAGCCGCATCCTCGCCTACAGCTCCGACGCCGACGAGCAGGCGCTCCTCGCGCCCACGCCGATCGCGGGGGTCCTGCCGCAGACGACGACCGACGGCACGACCACCGGAGTGTTCTTCCAGGACGCCTCGGGCGGCTCGAAGATGGACTACTACCTGAGCACGGCGGTCACGCAGTCGAGCGCGGGCCGGTGCGCCGCCTCGGGCGCGGTCTTCACCACCTCCGTCACCGTGACCAACACGATCTCGAAGGCGGTCGCTCGGACGCTGCCCGGCTACGTCGCCGCGGCCGGCGGGCGCGGTGCGTACCCCCTGGGCGACTTCGTCACCAACATCTACGTCTACGGCCCTCCCGGGACCACGGTGTCGAGCGCGGCCTGGGCCGACGGCACCGGCTACGGACCCGAGAGCCTCGACGACCTCGGCCGTCCCGTCTCGAAGGTCGCCGTGCAGCTCTCGCCCGGCCAGTCCGAGACGTTCGACGTGCAGTTCAGCGCCGGCGACGCCTCCGGCTTCGGCGACCAGACCGTGCGGGTGACCCCGATGATCAACCCCACCGCGGTCACGCTGAACGACGAGCCCGCCTGCGGCTGACCTCGCCTTCGCGCGCCTCCGGGTCGGTGCTGGACCAGCCCCGAGCACGCCGACCGTTGACGCGCCTCCGGGTCGGTGCTGGACCAGCGCCGAGCACGCCGACCGCTGACGCGCCCCGGGTCGGTGCTAGACCAGCGCCGACCCGGGGATCGAGCTCGTCACGAGCGAGGAGGCGAGGAACGCGGTGGCGATGCAGAGCACGAACCCGATGACCGGCACGAGGAACGCGCGGCGGCCCACGAGGTAGCGCACGACCGTCACGGCCACGGCGATCAGTGTCAGCGCGGGCGGCCCGATCAGCGCGATCGAGACGCCCCAGTCGATCCGGTCGAAGTCGCAGGCGAAGTTCTGGCCCTCGCACTGCGCGGGGAAGACCGAGAGGATCGCGGCGAGGTAGCCGAGCACGATCGTGAGCAGGCCGAGGGCGAGGCAGCCGAGGATCGAGAGCACGAGGTCCCAGCGGCGCCGGCGCGGCTTCCCGGCGGCGATGATCTCGCCCACCGAGCGGTAGGCGTCGGACCGGAACTCGTCGTGCGCGGCTCCGGGGCGTGCGGTCGCAGGGCGCGCCGTCGCGGGTCGGGCGGCGGGGCGGGAGGCGCCGGCCGAGGCGGCCTGGGCCCGCGCGCGCTTCTTCTTCGACGAGGCCATGCTCAGAAGATCATCGGGCGGTCGTCGTCGAGGGTCGTCTCCAGGTCGAGATCGACCACCACCGGGACGTGGTCGCTCGGGGCGTCGCCCTTGCGCTCGTCGCGGTGGATCGAGGCGCCGGTGACGAGCTCGCCGAACGCGGGGGAGCCGAGCACGAAGTCGATCCGCAGCCCCTCGTTGCGCGGGAAGCGGAGCTGCTTGTAGTCCCAGTAGGTGTAGCCCTCGGGCACGAGGGGGCGGACGACGTCGCGCAGGCCCGCGTCCTCGAAGGCGGCGAAGGCGGCGCGCTCGGGGATCGAGACGTGCGTGGATCCGGGGCCGAGGCTCGGATCGCCCACGTCGCTGTCGAGCGGCGCGACGTTCCAGTCGCCGACCAGGGCGAGCGGCAGGTCGGGCTCGGCGGCCAGCCACTCGCGGGTGCTCGCCTCGAGGGCCGCGAGCCACTCGAGCTTGTAGAGGTAGTGCGGGTCGTCGACCGCGCGGCCGTTCGGAACGTAGAGGCTCCAGACGCGCACGCCGTCGACCGTCGCGCCGATCGCGCGGGCCTCGAGCGGGTAGGAGCCGTCGGCCGCCGCCTCCTTCGCGAAGCCGGGCATGCCCGGGAAGCCGACCTGCACGTCCTCCATCGGCAGGCGCGAGGCGATGCCGACGCCGTTCCACTGGCTGAGCCCGACCATCTCGACGTGGTACCCGGCGTCGGCGAAGGCCTCGTGCGGGAACTGCTCGGGCTTGCACTTGAGCTCCTGCATGGCGAGGACGTCCACGTCCTCGCGCACGAGCCAGTCGACGACGCGGCCGGTGCGGGCCCGGATGGAGTTCACGTTCCAGGTGGCGATGCGCATCCTGGAAGTGTAGGAGCCGCCGCCGACACGTCTCCTGCGCGTCCTCCGCGCGTCCCGGCGGCCGCGGGCCGGGGGAGTCATCCCCTCGGCGGATTGCGGAACCGGTGTCGGTGGTCGATGGTTGTCTAGCGCCGTCCCGACCGGCCGTTCGTGCCGTCCGGACGCCGCCGCCGCCCGCGCCGTGCGGGCCCGACGGGCTCCCCGGCGCTCCGCGCTCCCCAGCCCGGTCCCCTCCCCTCCCGCTCCTGCTCCGCCCCTCCGGAGGACCCATGATCCTGCTCCGCCTCGCCTCCGCCTACGTGAAGCCCTACGCGCGCTGGGTGGCCGCCGTCGTCGTGCTGCAGCTCGTCGCGACGCTCGCCGCGCTCTACCTGCCGAGCCTAAACGCCGAGATCATCGACCAGGGCATCGGCCGCGGCGACACCGACTTCATCTGGGGCACCGGCATGACCATGCTCGGCGTCTGCGTCGTGCAGGTCGCCGCGGCGATCGGAGCCGTCTACTTCGGCGCCCGCACCGCCATGTCCGTCGGCCGCGACCTGCGCCGCGACGTCTACCGCCGCGTCGACTCGCTCAGCGGGCTCGAGGTCGGCGGCTTCGGCACGGCCACCCTGATCACCCGCGGCACGAACGACGTGCAGCAGGTGCAGATGCTCGTGCTGATGACCCTCAACTTCATGGTCTCCGCGCCGATCATGTGCGTCGGCGGCATCGTCTTCGCCCTGCGCGAGGACGCCGGCCTCTCCTGGCTGGTCTGGGTGTCGGTGCCGCTGCTGTTCGTCGTGGTCGGCTTCCTGGTGTTCCTGCTGCTGCCGCTGTTCCGCCTCATGCAGGACCGGATCGACGGGATCAACAGCGTGCTGCGCGAGCAGATCACGGGCATCCGCGTGGTGCGCGCCTTCGTGCGCGAGCCGTTCGAGTCCGAGCGGTACCGCAAGGCCAACGCGGCGATCACCGAGGTGTCGATCAAGGTCGGCAACATCTTCGTGCTGATGTTCCCCGCGATCATGATGATCCTGCACCTGGCCACCGCGGCCGTGCTGTGGTTCGGCGGGCAGCGGGTCGACGCAGGTCAGATGCAGGTGGGCTCGCTCACCGCGTTCCTGCAGTACCTCCTCCAGATCCTCACCGCCGTGATGATGGGCGTCTTCATGGTGATGATGATCCCGCGCGCGGTCGTCTGCGCCGAGCGGATCCAGCAGGTGCTCGACGCCCGCACCAGCCTCACCACGCCCCAGGGCGGAGTCCCGACGCCCGCGCGCGGCCGCGTCGAGTTCTCCGGGGTCGTCTTCGGCTACCCGGGCGCCGAGCGCCCCGTGCTCTCGGGCATCGACATCGTCGCGGAGCCGGGCCGCACCACGGCCGTCGTCGGCTCCACCGGCGCCGGCAAGACGACCCTGCTCGGCCTCGTGCCGCGCTTGTTCGACCCGCAGGAGGGCAGCGTCACGATCGACGGCGTGCCCGTCTCCTCCCTCGACCGGGCGCAGCTCGCCGAGGTGATCGGGCTCGTGCCCCAGCGCCCCTACCTCTTCTCGGGGACGATCGCCTCGAACCTGCGCTTCGGCCGCCCCGACGCGACGGACGCCGAGCTGTGGGAGGCGCTGCGCATCGCCCAGGGCGAGGACTTCGTGCGGAGCAAGGAGCACGGGCTCGACGAGCCGGTCTCGCAGGGCGGCACCAACGTCTCCGGCGGGCAGCGCCAGCGGCTCTGCATCGCGCGCGCCCTCGTCGCGAAGCCGCGGGTCTACCTGTTCGACGACTCGTTCTCGGCGCTCGACGTCGCGACCGATGCGCGGCTGCGGGAGTCGCTGGCCGACGCCACCACCGACGCGACCGTGATCATCGTGGCCCAGCGGGTGTCGACCATCCGCCACGCCGACCAGATCGTCGTGCTCGACGCGGGCCGCGTCGTCGGCCGCGGCACGCACGACGAGCTCCTCGAGACGAACGCGACCTACCGCGAGATCGTCGAATCCCAGCTGAGCGTCGAAGGAGTGTCCTGAGATGGCGCGCACACGCGACACCACCGCCCCCGAGGAGACGACGTCCCCCGAGCCCGAGTTCGAGCCCGGCGAGGGTGACGGCGGCATGTTCGGGGACGGGCCGCCCGCCCGCAAGGCGCAGAACTTCTGGCCCTCGGCCAAGCGCCTCTTCTCGCTGCTCGGCCCCGAGCGCGCTCGGATGGTCCTCGTGGTCGCCCTGGTCTCGCTGTCGGTCGTCCTCACCGTCATCGCGCCCAAGATCCTCGGGCAGGCGATGGACACGATCTTCAACGGCGTGATCGGCTCGCAGCTGCCCGCCGGCGTCCCGCTCGAGCAGATCATCGAGCAGCAGCGCGCCTCGGGCAACGGCACCTTCGCCGACATGCTGGCCAAGACCGACATCGTGCCCGGCGCGGGCATCGACTTCGTGGTCCTCGGCCGCCTGATCATCATCGTGCTGCTGATGTACGTCGTCGCGTCGGTGCTCATGTGGGCACAGGGCTACATCCTCAACGGCCTCGTGATGCGGGTGGTCTTCGACCTCCGCCAGGACATCGAGGCGAAGCTCAACCGCCTCCCGCTGCGCTTCTTCGACACCCGGCAGCGCGGCGACGTGATGTCGCGCGTCACGAACGACGTCGACAACATCCAGACGGCGCTGCAGCAGGCCTTCTCGCAGCTGGTGCAGTCGGTGCTCACCATCATCGGCATCGCCGCGATGATGTTCATCGTCTCGTGGCAGCTCGCGCTGATCGCGCTGATCTCGATCCCGCTCTCGGGCGTGATCGCAGGCGTGATCGGCGCCCGCTCCCAGAAGCTCTTCGCCGCCCAGTGGAAGAACACGGGCGCGCTCAACGGCCACATCGAGGAGACCTTCTCCGGGCTCGAGATCGTCCGCGCCTTCGGCCGCGACCGCGAGATGCTCGAGGAGTTCGACCGCCGCAACGACAGCCTCTACACCGCCTCGTTCGGCGCCCAGTTCGTCTCGGGCATGATCATGCCCGCGATGACCTTCGTCTCCTACCTCTCCTACGTGCTCATCGCCGTGGTCGGCGGCCTGCGGGTCGCCTCCGGTCAGCTGACGCTCGGCGACGCGACCGCGTTCATCCAGTACTCGCGCGAGTTCACCCAGCCGGTGACCCAGCTGGCGAGCATGGCGAACATGCTGCAGTCCGGCGTCGCCTCGGCCGAGCGCACGTTCGAGCTGCTCGACGCCGAGGAGCAGGAGCCGGAGACGGCGACCGCGTCGCTCCCGCAGCGCACCGACGGCCACGTGGAGTTCGAGGGCGTCTCGTTCTCGTACGACCCGGAGCAGCCGCTGATCGAGGACCTGACCTTCTCCGCGCAGCCCGGGCAGACGGTCGCCATCGTCGGTCCGACCGGGGCGGGGAAGACCACGCTGGTCAACCTGGTCATGCGCTTCTACGAGCTCACCGGAGGGCGCATCCTGCTCGACGGCGTCGACATCACGAGCCTCGCGCGCGGCGATCTGCGCTCGCGCGTGGGCATGGTGCTGCAGGACGCGTGGCTCTTCCAGGGCACCATCCGCGAGAACATCCGCTACGGGCGCCTGGACGCGACCGACGAGGAGATCGTCGACGCGGCGAAGGCCACCATGGTCGACCGCTTCGTGCGCCAGCTGCCCGACGGCTACGACACGGTGCTGGACGCCGACGGCGGCAGCGTCTCGGCGGGCGAGCGGCAGCTGATCACGATCGCGCGCGCGTTCCTCGCGAACCCGTCGCTGCTGATCCTCGACGAGGCCACCTCCTCGGTCGACACCCGCACGGAGCTGCTCGTGCAGCACGCGATGAACGCGCTGCGCACCGACCGGACCTCGTTCGTCATCGCGCACCGGCTCTCCACGATCCGCGACGCCGACACCATCCTGGTGATGGAGTCGGGCCGGATCGTCGAGCAGGGCGCGCACGAGGCGCTCCTGAAGCAGCGCGGTGCCTACTACGAGCTCTACATGACGCAGTTCCGCGGAGGAGGCGACGAGGCGGGCGAGCACGCCGCAGCGGGCGCGCTCCCGAGCGGGGGAGGGGCCGCCCCGTAGAGTAGGCGCGTGACCGACGCACGCCAGCAGCTCATCGAGTACATCGGCTCCGACGCCGTCTTCCATGGGGACTTCACCCTCACGAGCGGCAAGAAGGCGTCGTACTACGTCGACCTGCGCCGCGTAAGCCTCGACCACCGCGTCGCGCCGCTGATCGGGCAGGTCATGCTCGACCTCATCGCGCCGATCGAGCGCGTCGACGCCGTCGGCGGCCTCACCATGGGAGCCGACCCGATCGCCGCCGCGATCCTCCACCAGGGCGCCGCCCGCGGTCTCGCCTACGACGCGTTCGTCGTGCGCAAGGAGCCCAAGGACCACGGCCGCGGCAGGCAGGTCGAGGGCCCCGACCTCGAGGGCAAGCGCGTCGTCGTCGTCGAGGACACGTCCACCACCGGCGGCTCGCCGCTGAAGGCGATCGAGGCCCTGCTGAAGGTCGGCGCCGAGATCGCAGGAGTCGCCGTCGTCGTCGACCGCGCGACCGGGGCCCGCGAGATCATCGAGGACGCAGGCTACCCGTACTTCGCCGCGATCGGTCTGGCCGACCTCGGCCTGAGCTGATGGTCGACGAGGGGGGACGCGGCGGGGGCCCGGGAGGCGGCGAGCACCCGGAGCCGGAGGGCCGCGGGTCCGAGGGCCGCGAGCCGGAGGGCCGCGAGCCCGAGCTTGCCGGATCGGAGACCTCCGAGCCGGAGCGTGCCGAGCCGGAGCGACCCGAGCCGGAGCGACCCGTCGGCAGCAGCGAGTGGCTGCTCCAGCAGCTCAGCGGCGGCCGCCTGAAGAGCATCTTCGACTCGCCCCGCCCCGTCCCTCCCGTGGAGGAGTCGCGCGCGGAGCAGACGTCCGGTCCTGCTGAGCCCGCAGCCGACGAGGCCCACGCGTCAGCGGAGGAGCGGAGGGTTGCGAGCGAGTCGGCCTCCTCCGCCGACGCGGCCGGACCGTCGTCGAGCGACAGCGACTCCGACGCGGTGTCGCGACGTGCCCCTGCCGCTCCGGTCGGCCTGTGGCCGGGGGAGCCCGTGCTGAGCGCGACGCCCGCCGCCGAGGAGGCCGACGGCGACCTCCCGAAACCCGCGGACGACTCCGCTCGGGTGGAGGAGCAGGACGCCGACGCCGACCGCGGAACGGTCGCGGAGCCGGAGCGCTCCTCCGGCCGCGACGGCGTCCCCGCCGAGGGACGGAGCTCTCCGGGCCCTGACACGGGAGCCCCCGACACGGGAGCCCGCGCCATGGGAGCGCCCGAGGCGAGTGCCCGCGAGACGAGTGCCCGCGAGACGAGTGCCCGCGAGACCGGTGCCGGTGGGACGACTGCCCGCGACACGAGTGCCTCCGACGCGGACGTGTCCGACGAGGACGCCTTCGACGCGTTCTTCGCTCCCCTCCGCGACGACGATGCCGACGGCTCCGGCTCCGACGCCTCCGCCGACGCCGGCCGCACCGAGGTGCATCGCCGCGGGGCGGACTCCGTGCGCCCGGTCCTGCCGCACACCGACCCTCCCGCCGACCTGCCGACCGCCCCCGCCGGACTGCGCAGCGCCCACCGGCCGGACGACGAGCCCGATGCCGGATCCTCGACCGACGTCGACCCGGCGGACCGCTCCGGCGCCCTCTACCCCGCTGACGGACGCCCGGTCGGCGCGACCCCGCCGACTCCGCGCGAGCCGACTCCGCCCGCCGTCTACGAGTGGCCCGACCCGCGCGGGGACTGGGACCAGCCGCCCGTGTGGGAGCAGGTCGTCGCTCCGCATGACGAGCCCGACGAGGACGGCGGCGACGAGGAGCTGTGGCGCGAGACCGCCGGCGCCTACTCGTGGAACCTCGAGCCGGCCGCCGAGCCCGCCGACCGCGCCGAGCCCGCGCCCTTCCGCACCGCTCCCGCGGCCGCCCACGTCAACGCCGCTCCGCCGCGGAAGCGCCGCTCCGCCCGGTCCCGACCCGAGAGCCGCGAGCGCGACTCGGCGCCCGCCGGAGCGCCCGCATGGCGCACGCTCAGCCGACGCCGGCTCCTGATCGGCCTGATCGCGGCGGGTGCGGTGATCCTCCTCGCCGGGCTCTTCGCGATCGGCATCGCCGTCGGGAGCGCCGGCGGCCGGGCCGAGCCGCAGGCCGCCCCGGTCGTCAGCGAGACGCCCACGGCGGAGCCGACCCCCTCGCCCACTCCGACCGCGACCCTCCCTACCGTCGGACCGCTGCCCGTCGGCACCTGGGCCTGGAGCGCGCTCCTCGGCGGCGAGTGCGTCGAGCCCTTCGACTCCGTCTGGGCGGAGGAGTTCACCGTCGTGGATTGCGCGGGGGCCCACTCCGCCCAGCTCGTCGCCACCGCGGAGCTGACCGACGCGGCGTTCCCCGGCCAGGACGCCCTGGCCGTCACCGTCTCCTCGCTCTGCCAGGCGCAGGGCGTCGTGGACGTCGCCGCGGCCGAGACCTACGGCGACGTGCAGGTCGCCGGTGCGTTCCCCGTCACCCAGGAGCAGTGGGACGCGGGCGAGCGCAGCTACTACTGCTTCGTCGACCGGGCGGGCGGCGGCGAGCTGACCGGCTCCCTCGCCGGCACCCCCGCGGCCTGACGCGCGCCGTCGCTCGGGCCTCGGAGGATGCCGCCGGGCACCGGCCCGGTGCACCCGGCCGAGCCGCGGAGCGCCCAGTAGGATCGCTCGTCGTGCAGGAGAACGAGGCGACCCCCGCGACCGGACCCACCGCCTCCGTGGAGCTCACCACGAACGGCGTCGGCCCCTGGCAGGGCGAGCGGCCCGAGGACGACCGCCTCGACCCGGAGCTGCTGGAGCGTGGCGACGCGCGCAACGTGGTCGACCGCTTCCGCTACTGGCGGATGGACGCGATCGTCGCGGAGCTCGACCGCACGCGGCACCCGTTCCACGTCGCGATCGAGAACTGGCAGCACGACATGAACATCGGCTCGATCGTCCGCAGCGCGAACGCGTTCGGCGCGGAGGGCGTCCACATCGTCGGCCGGCGGCGGTGGAACAAGCGCGGCGCGATGGTCACCGACCGCTACCAGCACGTCCAGCACCACGAGACGGTGGCCGACCTCGTGCAGTGGGCCGCGGAGGCGGACGTGCCCCTCCTCGCCGTCGACAACGTCCCCGGCTGTGTGCCGCTCGAGACCTACCGGCTCCCCGAGCGCTGCCTCCTGCTGTTCGGGCAGGAGGGACCCGGCCTCTCGGAGGAGGCGATCGCCGCCTCGGAGGCCGTGCTCGAGATCACGCAGTTCGGCTCGACCCGGTCGATCAACGCCTCGGCGGCGGCAGCCGTCGCGATGCACGCCTGGGTGCTGCAGCACGTCCGCTTCTGACCCCCGCGAGCCGCGGTGCCGTGTCAGGAACCGGCGCCCGGCCCGCTGCCGGGACTCAGACCGCTGAATCCGGCGGGAACTCCGACTCCAGCGGCTCCGACGACAGGAGCTCGTGCACCCCGCTCAGCACCTCGTCCGGGCGGAACGGATAGCGCTCGATCTCGGCCTCGTCGCTGATCCCCGTCAGCACCAGCACGGTGTGCAGGCCCGCCTCGATGCCCGCGACGATGTCGGTGTCCATCCGGTCGCCGATCATCCCGGTGTTCTCGCTGTGCGCGCCGATCTTGTTCATCGCCGAGCGGAACATCATCGGGTTCGGCTTGCCGACGACGTACGGATCCTTACCCGTCGCCTTCGTGATGAGCGCCGCGATCGCCCCCGTCGCCGGGAGCACGCCCTCGGCGCTCGGCCCCGTCGCATCGGGATTGGTGACGATGAAGCGCGCACCCGCGACGATCAGGCGGATCGCCTTCGTGATCGCCTCGAAGCTGTAATTGCGGGTCTCGCCCACGACCACGTAGTCCGGCGCCGTCTCCGTCATGATGAAGCCCGCCTCGTGCAGCGCGGTGGTGATCCCCGCCTCGCCGATCACGAACGCGCTCCCGCCCGGCTTCTGCGACGCGCAGAAGTCCGCCGTCGCCAGAGCGCTCGTCCAGATCCGCTCCTCCGGCACGTGCAGCCCCGACCCGCGCAGCCGCGCCGCCAGATCCCGCGGCGTGAAGATCGAGTTGTTCGTCAGCACCAGGAACGGCGTGCCCGAATCGGTCCACTCCTGGATCAGCTCGGGCGCGCCGGGGAGCGCCTTGTTCTCGTGCACCAGCACGCCGTCCATGTCCGTGAGCCAGGCCTCGACTTCACTGCGGTTCGTCGCCATGGGTCGATGCTATCGGCGGCACCCCCGCGCACGACGGCGACGACCGGCGAACCGGCCGGCTCCCTCCGCTGACGCCCCTGTGGAGGGACGACCGTCGTGCGCCGGACGGCCGGACCCCGGACCCGCACAGCCGCGAGCGGGATAGCCTGGGAGGCATGAGTGGCGAGAACCTGCTGGGCCCCGAACCGACCCTCCTCCCCGACGAGCCCGCGGTCACCGCGGCCCTCGCGAAGCACGCGAACCCGGGAGCCGTCGAATTCGCCGCCCTCGCCGCCGCCCACCCGCGCTCCCCGCTGGCCTGGGCACTGCTCGCCGACAGCGTCTGGGGCATCGACGCGGCCCTCCCCTCCTACGCCTACGCCCGCGTCGGCTACCACCGCGGTCTGGACCTCCTGCGATCCGCCGGCTGGCGCGGCCAGGGTCCCATCCCGTGGCGCCACGGACCCAACCGCGGTTTCCTCCTCGCCCTCTACGCCCTCCGCCGCGCCGCCGACTCGATCGGCGAGACGGAGGAGGTCGCGCGACTCACCCATTTCCTTCAGCAGGCCGATCCCGCCGCCATCGACGAGATCGAGCGCTATCACGAGGACGCGCTTCCCCCCACTGCCGCCATCGTCATCCTCGGCAACGACTAGGCGGCGCCGGGGACGCGGTCCCGGGGGCGTCGGGCTCGGAGGCCGGCCCGGAGGGCTTGAGGCGGAGTCGCGATCCCGTCCACCCGCAGTCCTGCGCATCGTCTCCTGTCGGCGTGCCACCCGCCGGCGAGGATCCGGCGGAAGCCCGACCGCTCAGGTCCTCCTCGTCCCTTCCCCTGGGTAGTGTTCGCTCCTGTGACGCTCTTCTCGGACCTCCCCGTCCTTCCCGTCCTCAGGCGCGCACGCGAGCGCGATCGCCTCGCGTCCGCGGAGGCGGGCTGCTGGGCGTGACACGGTCGGCCGGGGAGGCTCCGGTGAGCCGGTGGCGCCTGCGGGTCGCCGGGACCACGGCGGTCCTCGCCTTTCTGCTCCTGCTCGTCTGCGCCGATCCCTTCGGATCGGACTCCTCGCGGCAGTTCGTCCGGATCGCCCGCTCCCATGATCCGACTGGTCTCGTCCACGCCCTGGGTGGAGAAGGGATCGCAGTCTGCGCTCTCGCCTCACCGGCTGCAGCGGCGGCAGCCGCGCTGGTGGCCTCGAGCAGCCGTCGCCCCTTCGTCCCCGCACTCGGAGTGCTCGCGCTGCTCGAGGGGGCGTCGACCGTCGAGATGATCGTCACTCCGCCGTCGGTCGGTGGCGTGCTGTACGGCCTCCTCTCGGTTCTCGCGGGCACGGCGGTCGGGGCGCTGGTCGGCACGATCCTCCGACGAGTCGTCCCGAATCGATCCGCCGCACGCTCACTGCGGATCCTCTGGCGCACGTGGCTCGCCGTCCTCCTCGCCGTCGCACTGCTCGCCGCGGTGGCGGTGCCCCTCTTCGTCCGCCCCGTTCTCGATCCCGTGGGGGGAGCCGATGCGCTCGTGGTGCTGGGTCCTGCTACTGATCGCAGGGTCGGCCGTGCGCTCGCTCTGCTCGAGGAGCACCGGGATGTCACCCTCGTGCTCTCGACTCCGCGCCTGGAGAACGGTTCGTTCGCCCGAGCCGAATGCGATGCCGGCGAGGAGGTCAGAGTCGTCTGCTTCACTCCCTCCCCGTTCACTACGGGCGGTGAGATCTCCGAGCTGAACACGCTCTCCTCGGAGTACGACTGGACCTCGGTGGCACTGATGACCTCCACTCCGCATGTGACCCGGGTCCGCACGATCGCGTCTCGCTGCCTGCGCACACCGTTCTCGGTCGGCTCGGTCGACGAGCCGCGGCGGGTGAGCGAGTGGACTCTGGCGGTGGTCTATCAGGTGCTGGCGTTCGGCAAGCTGCTGATCCTGCAATCCTGTGAGAGCGGCCGCTCGTGAAGAAGGATCCGCCCCTTGGGCCCCCCTTCTAGGGGCGGAACCATGGATCCGCGTCGTCGTTCCAGGAAAACGACAGAGTCTCCTCTGCTTCCCTCCGCGGTCGGGGGGTGCGGCCGTCGACAGCCGATGGCGGGATGATCCGAGCATGAGGAGATGACGACGACTCTCGAAACAGGACCCGGATCCCGCCGCACGTTCCTCCGCTACGGAGGGGCCGCGGCCGCGGCCGCCGTCGTCGCCGCACCCGCCGCGGAAGCCGCGGACGAGACTATACCTGCGACCCGCGTCAACGGAATCCACAACTACCTCGAATTCGCCGGGACCACTGACGAGGACAAGCTCCGCGCCGCGATCGACTATTTCGTCGCCGCTCGCCAAGAGGTCACGTTGACGATCTCGAAGAGCTTCAAGATCACGCGCACCCTCGTGATCGACTCCTCGTACATCTCGCTCGAGTTCACCTGCGGTCCGCTGAATGCGACCGCCATCACCAGCGGTCCTGCTCTCACGGTGATCGGCAGTGCCACGTCCGGCTACCCCAACAACAGGGCGGCGATCACCGGACTCCGTCTGCTGGGGCCGGGAGCGTCCGCGACGGCCAGCACCGGAATCCTGTTCAACACCGACAGCACGACTGCCGCCACCACGCGCGGGCTCGGACTCTGGGGCCTGGAGATCTCGGGCTTCGGGACCGGCGTGTCCTTCGAGAACGATGCGTTCCTGATCAGCTTCTACAACTTCCACATCTTCCGCTGCAGGACGGCCGTTTCCATGCCCGCAGGCAGAGTCAACTACGGCGAGAACATCAAGTTCATCGGCGGTGGTATCGGCACCAGCACCCTCGGCGTCTACAACGCCAACCCGAACGGCGAGCTGCACTTCGTCTCGACGTCGATCGACTTCTGCGTGCAGGCCGTGAAGGTCGACGCGGGTCGGGTGATCCTGCACCAGCCGCATATCGAGATCAACGAGAGCGGCGCGAACTCCACGCTCTCGCAGTTCGTCACCGGGTCGAGTACAGCTGCGCAGATCTCGATCTCAGGCGGACACCTCTTCTTCCATCAGGTCCCGGTGGCCAACTACCTCTTCGAGACCACTGCAGGAGGGTGGGGCGGCGGAATCCAGGTCCATCAACTGTCGATGTTCAATACGCAGATGAAATCGGGATATCTCGCCGGTGGCACTGCGAAGGTCCGTATCAGCCAGCACGTCACCTCGGACGGGAACGGCAGCGGTTCGGGGCAGGGGTCGATTCTGCATTCGAAGGCGGCGAACAAGCTCGTCGACGGGAACTTCTCTCTCGCAGCGCCCGTCGACGCGTTCCTCAACGGCGCCGACGCGACGAGCCGCACCACCAGCCCGTCCATGACGCTGACCACCAGCGGCAACCAGCTGCTGATGACCCGAGTGGCCGGCGGTCCCGGTCCGGCGGTCTCCATCGACGTCCCCGTCACAGCGGGGCTGCTGTACGGCGTCGACTTCACCATCGCGGGATCCACGTCGACGGGCACGATGTACGTGTCCGAATCCTTCGTCGCCGTGACCGGCGTGTCCTCGTCGGGGATCCCGATCGTCGCTCGGAGCAGCGCTCGCCCGGTGTCGAATCTCGACCTCGCCGGCGCGAACGCGCAGGCCCCCTTCCGCAAGACCTATCAGCAGACGACCTGGAACCGGGTCGCTCCTGCGTGGGCGACGCACTTCCGGCTGCGGTTCACCTTCGGATCGGTGACAGCAGGAGTGACTCGCTTCTCGGAGATCGTCATCACCGAACTCTGACGGGGGCGGCGGGTGACGGACCTCGAGAAACCCGACTGGTAGCGTCAGACCATCCCTCGCCGGCCGAGGTCGTCCGCTCCGTCGCCGAAGCGGGCGTGTCGCGGTCCGATCACAGGCCGTGGTGCCCTCTCCCAGGTCGTCTCGTGGTGCCCGGGGCGGTCCGCCGAAGAGACGAACGAAGGAGAAGCACGCGAATGATCCGGGCGCTCTTCTCCGTGAAGGACTTCTCCGGCTCGAGCAACCCCTACATCGAGCTGCTCGTCGGTTCGTTCCCGGCGTCGGTGGAACCGGTCGCGTTCACCTGGCGACGTGCCCTTCTCGGGCGCTACGACGTCTTCCACGTGCACTGGCCGGAGTACCTCTTCCGTGCCCCGCGCGGCCCGCGCCGCTGGCTGAAGTCCGCCCTCGCCTTCGGGCTCATCGCCCGGCTGCTCGCGTCGGGGACGCCGGTCGTCGTGACGATGCACAACCTCCGACCGCACGAATCGGGCAGTGCCGTCGAGACTCTCCTCGCGCGCTGGCTGGACCGTCTCACGGACGTCCGCATCTATCTGAACGAGTCCGACGAGAACGACCTGGACCGGGGAGTCGTCGTCCTGCACGGCGCCTATCCGGAGTCGGCCTCTGTCCCGGGCCCCCGTGAAGCGGGTCGGCGCATCCTGTTCTTCGGGCAGATCCGGCCCTACAAGGGACTCGAGGAGCTGATCGCGGCCTTCAGCGCACTCACCGACGGCGAACTCGTCATCGCCGGCGCGGCCGCTGTCCCCGAGTACGCCGACGAGGTGCGCAGAGCGGTCGGAGCCGACGGTCGCGTCCACCTGCGGCTCGGCCACATCGACGACGCCGAGCTGGACGAGCTCCTGGCAGGCGCGGACCTCGTCACCCTGCCGTACAAGTACCTCTACAACTCCGGAGCCGCGCTGCTCGCCCTCGGCGCGCGGAAGACGATCCTGGTCCCGGCGACCGGATCGACGCGGGCCCTCGCCGCGGAGGTCGGGAGCGGCTGGGTGGAGCTGTTCGACGGCCTCGTGTCGCCGGCGGCGTTGGAGGCGGGCCTCGAGCGAGCGCGCCGGCACGGAGAGAGGGAGCGACCCGACCTGTCCAAGCGCGAGCGTTCCCTCGTGGGAGCGCTGCACGGCGCCGTGTACGAGGCGCTCGTCGCTGCAGGCCGAGGTCGAGGACGAGGCGGGAAGGGGAGGAGAGCGGCGACGCTCGCTCGCCTCCGCGCAGACCCCCGCTTCCTCCGGCATTCCGAGCTGAATCGATGAACGAGCCGCAGGGAGTCGAATGAGGCGTTCAGCGCCGAGCCGCCGTTCACGTACCAGGACTACTTCGAGGGGACAGGACGGACCGGGTCGGAGTACACCCTCTTCGATGATCTCGACTCCGCCGTGGCTCACGCGACGCGGATCCGGCTGCACTCCTAGACGCCCGCTGGCTGCGTGGGATCCGGCGCCCCTGCTGGACGCCTTCCCGATCGACCGCTGGCGGCGCTGAGGACGGGCCGTCAGCGCCGCACTCGGCGCGGTGCCGCCAGCACCGCGTCGAGCAGCTGTGCGAGGTCGGCGGCGCGACGGTGCCAGCCGTACTGCTCCGCGTAGACCGAGCCCTCCCGGTTGGGTCCCGACGCCGCAGCCTCCAGCGCGGACCGCAGCCCGTTCTCTGCGCCCGCAGGGTCGTCGTAGAGCCAGACGCCGGGGGCGGAGCGGGCTCGCAGTGCAGGGGAGGCGGACGAGACGATCCTGAGGCCGGCGGCGAGGTACTCGAAGTACTTCATCGGGCTGCGACCCGCGTTGCCCGGGTCGTCCGAGAGCGGGAGCAGCCCGACGCGGGCGCTCTTCAGCAGCGCGGGCGCCCGGGAGTAGGGCACGGCGCCGAGCAGCTCCACGTTCGCGGGCAGCGTCTCCACGTTCTTCGGGAGCGGACCGGCGAGTCGGAAGGGGACGTCAGGGAACGCCGAGGCGAGCATCCGGACTCCTCCCCAGTCGAAGCGGCGGTCGAGCGCCCCGAGGTAGACGACTCCCGCACGCTCGGCACCGAGACCGTGGAACCGCTCGTACTCGACTCCGTTCTCGAGGACCAGCGTGCGCTCCGGCGCGGCCACTCCCTCGGAGACCGCGCGCAGCACCGGCTCCGACGTGGCGACGAGAGCGTCCGCCCGCTCGAGGAGCTCGATCTCCGCCGCCCGCATCCCCGGTTCGAAATGAGCGTCCGTGGGCCGGTAGACGACACGCTTCGGCTGCAGGAGCTCGAGGAGCGGCACGCCCATCAGGGGCTGGTCGACGATGAGGACATCAGGACGCATCGCCCCACTGGGCGCCCGCCAGGGCCGCAGCGGCACCCGCAGAGACGGCGTCCGCATCCGCGCCGGGAGCGATCCCAGTGGGGCGACGGTGAGCGGTTCGGCGTGCACGACGCCCGCCGCGTCCGTGCGTGGACCTCGCAGCGCAAGACCGAAGCGGGCCCGCACGGTGGCGTCCCGCAGGCGCCCCGCGTGCAGGAGCGAGGACGGCGTCGAGACGTGCGTCACCGTGTTCCCGAGGCGCGAGAGCTCCCGAGCCAGGTGGTGGCTCCCCACTCGGAAGACCCCGACCTCGGCGGTGTGGCTCGCGAAGACGATCTTCACGGGCGCCCGACCGGTCCGGAGGCGTCGACGAGGAGGTCGACGAGTCGTCCTCGCTGCATCCGCAGCGCCGACACGGAGTCTCCGACGCGCCTCCAGTAGTCGGACGGGTCCTCCCGCAGTTCAGCGATCTGGTCGCGGATGAGCGAGAGATCGGCGTCGAAGGCGTTGTGCACGAACCGGTCGATCCCGAGGTCGTCGTAGGCACCCCAGCCCTTCCGCTCGTAGCTCAGATGGACACTCGGAACGCCGCTGCGGATGGTCTGGATGCTGCCGTGCAGCCGGACCGAGACCACGACCGCCGGCCGATCCGCGACTCCGCTGCCGACCGCGTCGCGGAGCAGGCGGAAAGGCCCTTCGTGGCCGAGCCGCTCGTAGAACTGCGGATCGTTGTTGCCGCGAGCGGTGGCTTGAGCGAGCAGCTCCGACTCCGGATCGCGCGCGAGGGCGTCGATCCGCGACTCGTAGGCGGCACGTCGCGACCGGCTCGAGGACAGCGCGCGGGCGACGATCCCGACGGGCCCGGGAGCTCCGGCCCGCACGACGGTCCTCGGATCGAACTCGTCGGGGAGGCCCAGAAGGGCCATGTCGGGAGCGCGGTGCACGTTCGCGAGGCCGGACAGCTCCTCGACGGAGCGGTCGTCCCGGGCGAAGACCCCGACGGCGCGGGCCAGTCGCGCCGCGATCACACGGCGGGTCCCGAGATTGAGCGGCCCGATGCTCTGCGGAAGGTAGACGAACGGAACGCGGTCGCTGCGCCGGGGCATCTGGACGAAGTTGGTGCACATCATCTTGACGACTTCGACGGGATTCTTGGTGCGGAGGTAGCCGCCCCCCACGCCGACGACGAGGTCGGACCCGGCGATCGCCCGGGCGTAGCCGGCGCTCCGGCGGCCGGAGAGCAGCGCGACCCCACCGCGTCGCAGCGTCTCGAGGCTGCCGATGCTGCCGGCACGGCCGGTGAGGGGGTGCAGGACACTCTCGTAGAGCTCCTCGTCGAAGCTCGCGGGATCGAGGGCGACGAGCGTGATCTCCGCCGTCGGCAGGGCCGAGAGGACCAGCTCCCGCGCCTCCTCGACGAGCAGGCCGTCGCCGGAGTTGGTGGTGCTGTAGGCGTGGACGATCGTGACCCTCACCGCGCGGCCTCCTCGAAGACGCGAGCATGCGCTGCGATGGAGTCCGACCAGTGGAATCGTCGAGCGTTGATCAGACCCCGGCTCCGCAGGTCGTTGCGGAGGGACGGATCGGCGACGATCTCGCGCATGTGATCGGCGATCGCCGTCGCGCCGATGTCGGTGAGCGTCAGCGCCGCGCCGCCCGCCACCTCGGCGAGCGACCCGCGATCGCTGCAGATGACGGGAACGCCGCACGCCATGGCCTCGACGACCGGGAAGCCGAAGCCCTCGTAGGTGGAGGGGAAGCAGAAGGCGAGCGCTCCCCGGAGCAGCGGGACGAGCGCCTCATCCGGTACGCGGCCGAGGTAGCGCACGCCGCGGGTTCCGCGGACCGCCTCGAGGATCGCGTCGCTCTCCCACGCCGGAGCGCCGGACACCAGGAGCGGCACCCCCGTCTCGTCGAAGACCTTCGAGGCGGCTCGGCACAGCTCGATGATGTTCTTGCGGGGGTCGAGGTTGCCCGCGTAGAGGAAGTACGGGCCGTCGATCCCCAGCTCGTCGAGCGCGACGGAGTCCTGGTCGGTGGAGCGGGTGTTGAACGTGTCGTGGTCGATCCCGTGCGGGATGGTGACGATCTTCCCGGCGGCGTCGGGTGCGACAGTCGCGATGTCCCGGGCGGAGGAATCGGAGACCGTGATGATCGTGGTCGAGAGTGCTGCGAGACGCGCGACGCGCAGGCGCCACAACCGGTCGGAGCTCCGGCTGCGCACATCGTCCACGTGGAGTGTCGCCAGCCCGTGGATCGTGCCGACGATCGGGAGGCGGCTCGGAACCAGCGGCCCCGTGTCCGCGGGGAAGTGGAGGACGTCGATCCCGGAGGGGCGGAGCCTCGGCAGCACGAGTCCCTCATAGGCGCCGTAGACGGCGCTGCGGGCTCGGCCCCCCTCGATCGGAGGTCGGGACAGCACGTGCTGCACGCCGTGTCCGGCGAGCCCGCTGTAGACGGTGCGGGCGTATCTGGTGTTGCCGCCGACCTGTCTGTCGAGGACACGGGCGGAGACGAGCACTGTCGTCATGGCTTCCTCCTCCGAGGGGCGGTCGGCAGCAGGCCGAGGTAGAGCCGCTCGAGCATCTGCGACTGGTGCTGCACGGTGTTCAGGGCGAGGGCGTGCTCGGCGGCGGCGACGAGACGGGAACGGGCCGCCGGGTGCTCCAGATCGCCCCAGTACGACGCCACATCGTGGGGGGAGTGCGCGACCAGGGGCAGGCCGAGGCGATCGAAGGCGGGGATGTCCCGCACGACGAGGGCCAGCCCCATGCCGTGCGCCTCCAGAACGGCCATCGGCATCCCCTCCCACTGCGCGCTGTGCAGGTACACGTCGGCATCGCCCAGTCGGCGGAGCGCCTCGTCGCGGCTGAGCCAGCCGGTGACGTGGACGCCGGCCTGGTCGAGGGCGGTGCGGTGACGCCCCTCGCCTCCGCCGATCCACGTCGCGTCGACGGAATGGCCGGCGGCGCGCACGGCCTCCACGGCCTCGGCGAAGAATCGGGGATCCTTGTGCGTCGAGAGCCGACCGGCGCCGACGAGGCGGAGAGGCCTCGGCCCGCCGGGGCGAGTGGCGGGCGGGAGCGAGGCGGGCACCGAGTTGGGGACGTGCACGACCTCCGCCCGGCTGAACGGCCACCGGCTCAGACGGGCCTCGCGAGCTGAGCAGGCGGCGAACACGGTGGTGTTGAAGGCGAGGACGCCCTCGAAGACCCGGAACGCCGCCCGGGCGGGCAGCGGGAGGTCTCGGCGCTCGAAGCCGTAGCAGTGCGGCGTGTAGACGATCGGACGTCGCCGGCCCGCCCGGACCGCGAGGCGCGCGTACGCTCCGCCGAAGCTGGAGTGCGCGTGCACGACAGCGCCCGGCATTCCGGCCAGAACCGTTCGCAGAGCGCGGACTCGGGCGACGTGCCCTGTCGGCAGCGCCGTCACGCCTGCGAACGACGCGAAGGCGCTCTCCGGTACCGGAGAGTCCTCCCGCGGTGAATACACGAGCCTGTGCTGGAAGGCGGGCGTGGCCGCTACGTAGTCGCTGATCGCCGACGCGGTACCTGCGCCGAAGCTCTCCGTCACGTGCACGATCGTGCGCTCGCCTTCGCGCCAGTCCTCAGCGAGTGTGGATCCGCTTGTCAACCGTTCGCGCCCTTCCGGCTTGGCCGAGCCGTGGAAGGCTCCGGTCCCTGTCGATGACCATCGGACAGGATCCCTCACCGACCACGCGGTCCGTCGGCATGACTCCGTGAGCGATCCTATGTGCTCCCGGCCGACGGTATGAGGTCGAAAGGGGACCACCTCCGGGGGACCGGGACCGTGGTTAGTCTGTAGTCCTACAGAGCTGAACGGAGCTGCTGCAGGAGACGATCGATGCTCGATCACGTCGGAGATGAGGCGCGCGATGGCTCGAGGGGGCGCTGCGACCGCGACGACGCGAGAGGGCGCGGCGCGTCTGGATGTCGTCCAGCGGCTTCTGTTCCTCGCCATCGTCTTCATGCCGTTCCAGCAGGCGCTCACCATTCAGGTCGGCTCTCCGCTGAAGATCACCGAGATCGCCGTCATCCTGGCCATCGGCTTCTCCGTGATCACCGTCCAGAAGGACCGGTACACGCCGGTGGGACGGGAGATCGTGCTGGGGCTCGGTGCGCTGGTCGTTCTGGCGACGATCTGGGCATTCCTGTTCAAGCAACCCGAGGTTCCAGCCGCCTACGGCTATGACCTGGGCTTCACCAACGACATGATCCTCTACTGCGGATACGCTCTGCTGGCCCTCGCGGTCTGGTGGTACGTCGGCCACCGACTGGGATTCCAGGACATGGAGCGGGCTCTCTCGATCGCCGTCCGCCTCGCTTTCGTCTTCTGCGCGATCCAGCTGGCCCTCCACCTCGCCGGGGTCCCGCTGCCCGCTCTCCTCAACTCGACGATTCAGATGGGGGCGACCTTCGGCGTCAGCCTGCCGAGGAACGGCCCGTTCCTCGAGGGGAACTACCTCGGTTTCTTCGCCGGGATCGCGCTGTTCGCCTGCCTGCGCCGTCGCGACCGCATCGGAATCGCCGCCGCCGTCGCCTGCCTCGTCTACTCGCAGTCGACGTCGGCACTGATCGCGACCGTCTCTGCGGCGGTCCTCACGGCGACGCTCCGCCCCCAGCGGGGAGTGGGAGTGCAGATCTTCAGCGTCGGCGCGCTGGGCGCGGTGATCGTCCTGCTCGTTCCCGCCCTGCAGCGCTTCGTCCTCGCGCAGCTCTCGAAGCTCGGACTGGGCACAGGCGCCGTCGACGTCGGCACCCGCTCGCTGAACGTCCGATCCCAGTCGTCGAGCACGGGCTTCACCATGGCCGCGGACAATCCGCTGTTCGGAGTCGGACCCGGCCGGTTCGGCGTGTGGAGGACCGACTACTCCCAGGCGGTGGCGGGGCTCACCTCGAACGGCGCCTCTCGCGGTCTCGCGAACAACGTCTACGCCCAGCTCGCTGCCGAGACCGGAGTGATCGCCCTGGCCCTCTTCGCCGTCCTCCTCGTGATGCTGATCGTGCGGGGATATCGGCGCAACGGGACGGCACTGGGTCTGGGGGTCTTCCTCGCCGTCGCTCTGGCCTCCGCCCCCGCGTGGACCGCCTTGACCGTGTGGATCGCGCTGGCGTACGCCGCATCGCTCGCCTCCGAGCCGCTGCCGGCGACGACCTCGATCGCCCGGTCCGGCCTCGACTCGGAGCGACGGGCAGCGGCGGTGTCGCGATCCATGGCGGTGCGTCCGGCGCCGTCCACCGGTCGGCACCGGCAGTTGTCGGATCGACGGTGAGCTCCGCACCCGCGACGACCGAGCTCTCCCTCGATGATGCGGTACACCTCGCACACGCCCTCACCGCGCACCTCTCCTCCACGCACGGGCTCCGCACCCTGTTCATCAAGGGGCCCACCGCCCATGCACAGGGCATCCGCACGAGACGCGTGTCCAGCGATGTCGACGTGCTCGTCCACCCGGCGGACGTCCAGCGCCTCGTCGACCTGCTGGCCGAGCGCGGATGGATCCCCCGGCCCGACCGCCCGGCCCCGCGCGCGTACCCGGTGCACTCCGTGACCCTGTTCCATCCGCAGTGGACCTGCGACATCGACGTGCACGACCGCTACCCCGGATTCTTCGCAGAGCCGGAGGAAGTCCTCGACGTGCTGTGGACGTCGCACCGGACCGTGACGATCGCGCACAGGAGGGTCGCTGTGCCCTCCCCGGTCGCGGGCGCGGTCGTCGTCGCGCTCCACGCGCTGAAGGATCCCCTCCTTGCCCGGAGCACGTCCGAGCTCGAGTCGGTCATCGGGTTCCTCAGGGGCGCGAGCGAATCGGACCGGGAGGCGCTGCTCCTGCTCGTCGAGAGCACCCGCAGCGCCTACCCCCTCCGCCCGGTGCTCCACGCCCTCGGGCTGGACGTGCCGGACGACCTGGCCGTGCACGAGCGCCGGTTGTGGGATCTGCGGGTGGCCGGAACGGGACGGTCCAGCTATCACTGGGCGCTCGCCTTCGTCGAGGCCACAGGGAAGCGGCGCATCGTGCTGATCGTGTCCGCGCTGACGACCGTGATCGGTCTCACACGCCGGGCGCGCCGGAGGGCTGCGGAGACGGGGATGGTCCGCTTCGATCGGCCGTCGTTGTCAGATCTGCGGGCGTTCCTCGGGCTCGTGCGCTCGCTCGCCGCCGATCGTCGACGCCGTCGCCGAGAGAATGCGACCCACTCGTGACCACCGTCGATCCGGGAGCTCTGGATCACGCCGTGTGGGCGCGATCCGATCAGCTGGCCTTCGTCGAGGACGACGCGCAGGCGGTGCTGCTGAACCTGTTGTCACCGTTTCCCGTGCCCCTCGTGCTGAAGGGCACGGCGCACGCGATCTGGAGAAGGCTCGAGCATCCGTCCACGACCGTCGAGATCCTCGCGGGGCTCGCCGACGAGTTCGGCGTCCCCCGAGAGGTCCTCGAGGAGGACGTGCTCAGTTTCCTCCTGGAGCTGAGCACAGCAGACGTGGTCCACAGGCTGCCCTCGCGCTGAAGGTGAGACATCGTGCAGCAGTGTGCGCCGTGCGGGGGGTGTGAACGGCGGTCGTGACGGCGGCCTTTCCTCCGTACTGTTCGGGAATGGGAGCATCATCGCGGGATCGAGGACGACGGGCGCTTCTGAGCCTGACGGCGGCAGCGGGCGCGGGCGCCGTGACGGCGGTGGCGACGGCCCCCCCGGCGACAGCGGCCAACGCCTTCCCGGACGCACGGCTGGACGGCTTCCGGGACTCGACCGAGTTCCCGGGAGCGACTGCTGAGCAGCGGCTCCGCGCCGCTCTCGACGCGGCTCACGCCCTCGCGACCGAGTCCTTCCTGGTCGTCTCCGAGCCCGTCGTGCTGACAGCACCCTTGACGATCGACCTCTCGCGTGTGTCGATGGAGTTCGCCGGAGGCGATGTCGATGCGACGGCGGTGTCGGGATCGGCGCTCGTCCTCACCGCCTCCGAGGCCTCCGATGATGCGCCGCACACGCGCGTGAGCCTGCGCGGACTGCGCCTCACGGGTCCCGGCCGAGCGGCTCCTGGATCCGTCGGCCTCGAGCTGTCCTCGGCGACAGGCGTCCGAGGCGCAGGACTGTACGGAGTGGAGATCATCGGATTCGAGACGGGTGTCCGGTTCGGTCCCGGCGCCGAGCATCTGCGCCTCTTCCACGTGGCCGTGGAGGAGTGCGGCACGGGCGTCCTGGTCGCCGGCACTGCCCCTGGGTCGAATCTCGCGATGGTCGGCGGTTCTGTGCGCTCGTGCACGACGGGACTGTCCTCCGCGTCGACCAGTGGCGAGCTGCACACGACGTCGCTGGCCATCAGCGGATGCGATCGCGCGGTCGAGGCTTCAGGGGGTGCCGTCACGCTGCACGCTGCGACCGTCCGCCTGACCCCGGCGAGCACGGTCAGCGCGTTCTCCACCGCTGCGACGACGACGGCCAGGATCAGCATCAACGGCGGCACGGTCTCCGCCGCCGCCCCGCTGGCGGCGGCCACAGTCTTCGAGACGGCTCACAGGAGCTGGGGAGGCGGGATCGTCGTGACGAGCACCTCCTTCCGCAACGTCGCTCCGGCATCGGGCTACCTCGTCGGAGGGACCGGACTCGTCCGGTTGGCGGACGTCTCGATCCTGGACGAGCCCTCCGTCGTGCCGACCTCGGTTCTCGTCCACCGCGCCGCGAACCGGCTCGTCGATGGAGCCTTCGATGTGGGCACGGTCGCGGACGCGTACCTGGACACTCCGGACGCCACCTCTCGGAGTGCGAGCCCGTCGGCCACGCTCGCCGTCGCGTCAGGGCGGCTCCTGGTCCGGAAAACAGGCACCGGACAGACGAGTCTCTCGTTCGATGTGCTCAGCAGACCCGGCCGGGTCTACGCCGCCGACCTCGTCATCGGACAGGCCGCTGCGAACGGGTCGATGATCGTCTCGGAGTCCTTCGTCACCGTCTCCGGTCGTGACGCCCGCGGCATCCCTGTCACCGTCCGCTCGGAGCCCGTCTCCTCGACGACGCAGTCGATGGCGGCGATGGCCGCGGCACTCCCGTTCCGGGTAAGACCCGCGACCGGCGTGGATCGCCAGGCGCCGTCCTGGGCGTCGCATTTCCGCGTGACCGTCGGCCTGAACGACCCCGCCGCGGGAACGGTCGGCATCGACGACGCGGTCGTCACCGAGATGTGAGGACCGGCCGCTCGCGCGGTGGCCCGATGCGTCAGTGGGCGCCGCCTCCGGGGGCGACGACGGCCTGCACGGTTCTCGCGAGCAGCGCGAGGTCCCCGGTGAACGACCAGTTCTCCACGTAGTAGAGATCCAGTCGGATGGCGTCCTCCCAGGAGAGCGTCGACCGCCCGCTGACCTGCCAGAGCCCGGTCATGCCCGGCTTGACGTTGAGGCGCCGGCGCGCGGCCTCGTCGTAGAGCTCGACTTCTCCCGCCACCTGCGGCCGCGGCCCGACGAGCGACATGTCGCCTCTCAGCACGTTGAAGAGCTGAGGGACCTCGTCGATCGAGTACTTGCGCATGAAGCGTCCGATCGGTGTGATGCGAGGGTCGTCAGTGATCTTGAACAGTGGTGTTCCGGACGTTCCCTGAGCGGCGAGCAGCTCGGCGAGCTGATCATGAGCGTTCACCACCATCGAGCGGAACTTGATCATGCCGAAGGGCTTGCCGTTGATGCCGATCCGCGTCTGGCGATAGAACAGGGGCCCCGAGCTCGTCAGCTTGACGGCCAGTGCGACCGAGGCGATGAGAGGCATCAGCACGGCGATGAGGCTCAGCGATCCGACGATGTCGAGGGCACGCTTGCGGGCCTGCTTGCTGCCCTCGAATCGAGGTGTCTCGATGTGCACGAGAGGAAGGCCCGCCACCGGGCGCATGTGGATCCTCGGTCCGCTGATGTCGGTGAGGCTCGGCGCCATGACCAGGTGCTGGCGCCTCGGCTCGAGACTCCAGCTCAACTGTCGGATCTGCTCGGGTGGCAGGTGGTCGCTGCTCGTGATGATGACGGTATCGGCGCCGGTCCGGTTCAGGATGCCCGGCACCGCATCCACCGTGATGTTCTCGAAGACAGGCACCCCCCACCCGCTCACCCGATCGCTGGCCAGATCCTCGGGGATGCACACGCCGACAACGAGATACCCGGCCCCGGGGGCGCGGACGAGCTCGCGGTAGATGTGCTCGACGCTCCGTGGCGAGCCGACGAGGACGACGGAGGAGGAGTACCGGCCCGCGCTCCGCTGCTGCCGCAGCCACACCCTCCAGGCTCCGCGTCCGAGCCAGAGCAGGACGAGGCCGAGCGGGAGCGCGGTGATGATGTACCCGCGGGCGAAGCCGATCTGGCCGAGGTAGGCGACGCACGTGATCACGGCGAACAGCAGGAGCGTCGCATCGAGGATGCGCTTGTACTCCGTCACCTCTCCGCCGAGGACACGGTCTTCGCGTGTGGCGTAGAACTTCAACAGGGCGGCCCACAGCACCACGATCATCGAGGAGACGATCCAGTAGTTCGCGAGCAGGCCCGCGATCTCCGGCTGATGGCCGGCCACGAACAATTCTCGGCTCTCCACTCCGAACCAGAAGAACTGACTGCTGAAGACCGAGAACACGATGACGAGGACATCGGTGATGACGAGTTTTCTGGCCACTGCTCGGGACCAGGAGCTCCGGCCCTTCTCGGAGGAAGAGCTCTTCGTGGAAGTGGGTGTTTGCAGTTTCACCGTGTGAGCCCTGTCTGCGACTGACCGCTGTTCTCTCGCATAAGCGACCTGCCCTCAGCGTAGTGGTCGGGCGTCGTGCTCCTCCGTCCTGAGCGAAGCTCCGCGCAAAGGCCCCTCCTAGGGGATGCTCTCGGCTATTCCGACTATTCCCCGACGATGAGGACGCGCTCGGACCTCCGTTGTGCGCCGTCGACGACCGCTCGGACGTCGGCGGCGGAGACGTCCCGAGCACGGGGAGTCGAGGTGGTTCGGCGGGTCGGATCCGTCGGGCGGCTCAGGTCTCTCGGCTCGCGCGGTCGGCGCTCGTGCGTCCGGTGCTGATGCGGTGTCGCGGCGTCCCGCCGCTGTCGATGGGGCGTGACGCGCAACGGCAGGAGAAGACTCGGGAGAGGCGCCGCGAGAGCTCGCGAGGGGAGACCGGCGGACGATCGTCGGGCACCGACGGCGGGCACGTCGTCGCCGGCAGGGACGAGCAGGACGCTTCCGCTGCCGGAAACGACGACGGCACACTCGTGCTCATCGAGACGGACAGGTGCTGCGCCGGAGTGCTCCTGGGCGTGGAGCCGAGATCGGCGCATGCGTCTGCGGTCATCGGCTCCGGCCACGGCCGCGGCCAGGCGCCCGTGGTCGGGCGCTCCGGGGGCGAGTGCCTCGCCGGCGGACGATCCTGCCTCGACGGGGAGCTGCTCGGAGCCGATGACGAGCCGTGTCACGGCTTCCCGGGGCGCTTCCGCTCTCCGTTCAGGACGTCGCGGATCGCTCGGGTCGTGTCGGGTTCGGGCCGGTGAGCGCGACCGGGGATCGAGGCCCTGTCCCCGTCCGCCCGAGCCGGTCGTCCTGTGAGCGAGGCATCCGCTCGCACGAGCGGGTCCGGTGACGTCCTCCCTCGGTGATCGAGGGGAGGACGTCACCGGACCCGCGAGTCCTGCTCGGGGGGCGCGCCGTCGTCAGGGCGCCCCCTGGTGATCAGCTCAGCCGCAGAGTGCCGCGCCTGCCACGTAGAACGCGCGGATGCCGATGTTCGGCGTCGAGGCCGACGCCACGCTGGTGACGTTCGTGATCGTGACGACGGGGCTGCCGGTGCTGTTGCTGTCCCACGTCCCGGGGTTGCTCAACGGGGTGCGGTAGTACTGGTTGTTGTCACCGATCACGTTGATCCAGTTGCCGCCGATCTCGACTCCGAGGTCCTTCGCCGTGCGTCCGGCCGGAAGTGCGGTGAGCTGGGTGCCGTCCTGGTCGAACACAGCGGCCGTCGTCGCGAAGATGCGACGCGTCGCGCCGAAGACCTGGGTGTCGGCGGCGACCTGACGCAGCCCGGTGACTGTGGCGAGGACCTGCGTCCACGGCGACCAAGACGCTCCGGCCTCGATGGTCTTCGTCGCCTCCCATGCCGTCCCGTCGGTCGCGACGAGCGACACCCGCCACAGGCTGTCGTCGCTGAACGACACGGCGATGTCGAGGACAGTGCGGCCTCCGGGCGCGGCCGCGAGCGCGACGCCGTCCCAGTCGTACACCGTGCTGCCGCTGGCCGAGAACAGGCGGGCTCCGCGGTCGCCGCCGGCGATGATCAGACCGTCATCCGCCGCGATGCTGGTCATGCCGATGCGGATGGGGGTCGTCGTGTCCCACTCGTAGAAGCCGCCGGAGGGGGCGGTGTGCGAGTAGACGTCGCCGTCCTGGGAGACGACGTAGCTCAGGTAGGTCGCAGACGCAGCCGTGTCACCGACGCCGGTCCACGCGACTGCGAAATCGACCACAGTGGTGACAGCTTCCGGCATCTCGGACTCGACATTGTTGCGACGTCCGCGGAAGGTCGAGGTGCGGGTGCCGCTGGTGCCGTTCACGATCGCTGCGGTGGTCGCATCGGCCACGGGAACGGTCGGCTGGGCCGGATTCACCACGCCTGCTGTCGTGGCCGTGATGGTGCCCGTCTGGCTGACTCCGGCGGTGGCGAAACGCAGACCGTTGAAGCCCTCCAGGAGGAGGCTTCCGCCGGCACCCGTGAACAGCGTGCGAGGTGTGGCCGTGCCGTCGTACCAGCGCAGCGCGGTCGGCAGAGTCACCGTCACCGCGATGCCTGCGGCGGCCGGAACTCCGGAATCGCTCACCTGGAGGTAGGCGTTGAACGGGTTGCAGCTGCTCGTCGTGTAGGAAGTAGTGGCATCGCCACCCTCCTGGTCGACGAAAGCGACCGTGCGCACGGTCACCGGGGCCGATGCGGCGGCGAGCGGCGCACCGATCGCCGCGACGACGACGGGAGTGGTCCATGCGGTCGCCTGCAGGACGGTCCGGCGGCCGGGAACCGCATTGCGAGCCGGAACGGGCGAATCAGAAGGGGACGTGTTCGACATAATATGCCTCTCTGGTTGGACGAATGGCCTGCGGATCTTCAACGAACGACCTGAGCCGTAGACGGCAGACGTTCCCTCGGAAGATCCACTGCTCATGTCGCAGCGTCCCGAGAGTTTTTCCGCGACGATTGATTTCGCGAGAGGGCTGTCCCTCCCGCGGCAGGCCTGAGACTACTGCACACCAAGTAATTCCACGCAACGGGGTTCGACGATCTCGAGACAGATGAGAGAGGCTCCGAAACGGCGGCGGAACGACTATCCGCCTCACTCCGAGGTCGCCCTGTTCTGCCGCAAGAGAGATGATTGATCGACAGGTGAGGCGCAGAGCCGTCTCCCGCTTGTGTTCCTTCTCTCTCCTGGCGGATCGATCGGGCCGTGAGTCCGGCCGGATGAGGCGCTCCGGTGTCGGCTGCCCGGATGCGTCTCCCCGCTCGCTTTCCCGCCCGAGGAACCCCTACAAGGCCGATCGGAGGATGGCCTCTACGGCCTTCGTGATTCCGTCACCAGGCGCGCACGGGCAGGACCGCCTCCCGAGGGCGTCCTCCTCGTTCAGGTGCAGCGTCTCCGTCGGCTGCACGGCCTCGTCGTGATCCGACTGATCGGCCTCACCTCGGCCGGGCGCGGGCTCGTTCGCGGATCCCCGGCGGCGAGAGGAGGATCGCCGGCGCATCCGCAGTCGCTCATCGACCCATCAGGACGTCCGCTCCGTTCCGGCTCCTCCGACGCTGCCGTCGCGTCGTCCGACCTCGGCGCCGGAGCGGCGGCGACGGGCGCCGCTCCGATGGGACTCGGGTCGGGTCCGGTGAGCGGGCGCGTTCCGCCTCCGGCGCAGTCGGGTGCGGGAGGATGATCGGATGGACGACACGGCGGTACGGCGGCTCCTCGAGGGGCTCGCGGGGGCGGAGGCGAGCTTCCCGTTCGGCCCGGGCACGCGGGTGTGGAAGGTCGCCGGGAAGGTCTTCGCGCTCGAGTCGGAGCGCTTCGAGCGCCCCGTCGTGAGCGTCAAGGCGCTGCCCGAGAACGTGGTGCACCTCGTCGCGGGGGTCGAGGGCATCGAGCCCGGGTACCACCTGAACAAGAAGCACTGGGTGACCGTCGATGCGGGCGGGGCGGTGGAGTCCGGGCTGGTGCTGGAGCTGATCGAGGAGTCCCACGCGATCGTCGTCGCCGGACTGCCCAAGCGGCTCCGGCTCGCCCTCGGCGGCACCGCCGCCGGCTCGCTGAACGAGGACCGCTGAACGACGCCCGCCCGGCGCCGCCCTGCCGCAGCGCCCCCGCCGCGGCAGAGGCTCGCGGGGCGCGGCCTACAGGCCGTAGGAGCGGAGGTACGCGGCGGTGTCGTGCCAGCCCTCGACGGCGAAGCACTCGACGCCCATCGCCTTGACGGGGTAGTCGTTGCCGTCCGGGTCGAGGCGGTCGCCGACGAAGATCATGTCGTCGAGAGGGATGCCCGTCAGCTCGGTGAGCTTGTTCATCCCGTACGCCTTGTCGATGCCCTTGCGGGTGATGTCGACCGACGTCGAGCCGCCGGAGCGCACCTCGAGGTCGGGGAGCACGGCCTGCACGGCCTCGCGGAGGGTGTTCTTCTTCTCGCCGTCCGGGTCCCAGGCCTGCTTGACCTCGACGGGCGCGGACTGGCCGAGGGCCGAGAAGGTGATCTGCGAGTCGCGGTCCTCGAGGATCGGGCCCCAGGTCTCGGACTCCCAGTAGCCGAGCTCCTTCGCCTTCTCCTCGACGGCGGCGAGCGCGCGCGACTTCTCGTCCTCGGTGAGGTTCTCGGCGTAGATCTGCGCCCAGTCGCCGTTCTCGTACCGGTAGTACTGCGTGCCGCAGGTGGGCATGAGGTGCAGCTTCGCGAGGACCTCGGGGTCGGCGCCCTCGAGGCGGTCGAGCACCTGCATCCGGAACTGGCCGATCTGGCCGCCCGAGATGATGCACACCTCGGTGGCCTGGAGCAGCTTCACGAAGAGGTCGGCCATCGCCGGGTCGACGGGGGACTTCGAGGCGGCGAGGGTGTCGTCGAGGTCGAAGGCCATCAGGCGGGGCAGGGTGCTCATGGAACTCGTTTCACGGTCTGCGGACGGGGCGGTAACGAGGATACGGGGCGCCGCCGGAACGCGCTCGCGGTCGGCGCGAGCGGGCTCCGAGCGCAGACTGGGGGCATGACCGCCGCCACAGCGACCGACGGAGGACGCCGCTCCCTCCCGCGCACTCTCGCCCGCATCCTCCTGGGCCTGCTGCTCGTCACGGCCGGCACGGCGCACCTGACGGTCGCGCGTCAGGCCTTCCAGGCGCAGGTCCCGCCGTGGCTGCCGGCCGACCCGGACCTGGTGGTCGTCGCGTCGGGCGTCGTCGAGATCGCGCTCGGGCTCGCGCTCGTCGTGCTCGTGCGGTGGCGCGTGATCGTGGGAGTCGTGGTGGCGGCGTTCTTCGTCGCGGTCTTCCCGGGGAACATCTCGCAGCTGGTGACGCGGACGCCGGCGTTCGGCCTCGAGACGGACGCGGCGCGCGCGGTGCGGCTCGTCTTCCAGCCCCTGCTGGTGGTCTGGGCGCTCTGGTCGACCGGGGCGTTCTCGGCCTGGCGGGCCCGCCGGTCGCGACGCCGCGGGGACTGAGCCGCCGGTCCGCGGCCCGATCGTCCCGCGATCCTCCGGAACGGCGAACGGCGGCCGGCGGGAGACCCCGCCGACCGCCGCCCGTGCCCTGCTCGGCTAGGCCGCGAGGCGGCGTCGCGCGACGACCAGCGCGAGACCCGACAGCAGCAGCACGAGGGCTCCGCCGATCAGGCCGGCCGCGTCGGCGCCGGTGTTCGCGAGCGAGCCCGGGCCGGAGCCTCCCGCGACGGGGGCCGCCGTGGTGGTGGGGTGCGGCGACGGAGCTGTGGTGGGCTGCTCCGTCGGGGTGCCGGGCTCGGTCGGCGCCGGGGTGACCGGGACCTCGGCGGCGGGCTCCGTCGTCAGCGACCAGTTGGGGTCGTAGAAGTCGGCCTGGTCGATCACGCCGCGGGCGGTCGACCAGTCGATGAGAAGCTGGCGGATCTCGAGACGCTCGTCGTAGACGAGCGGTGCCTGCGCGACGGCCGGGTAGGCGCCTCCGCCGCTCTGGCGGTAGTTGTTGACCGCCATCACGAAGCGATCGTCGTCGGCGACCGGGGTGCCGTCGGCGTGGGCGAGACCGCGGATCCGCGAGCCGGCGGGCTGGGAGACGTCGATCACGTAGTCCAGGCCCGAGATCGCGTCGTAGTTGTAGTCCGGGATGCCGTCGGGGCGGTCCTCGGTCGTCGCGTTGGTGCCGGTCTCGGGGTCGAACACGGCGCCCTCGGCGGTCTGCACGAAGTAGCGGGCCGAGAACTCGAGGTAGTCGCGCACCTCGGCTCCGGTCAGCTCCACTCCGCGGAGGGTGTTCTCGTAGATGTACAGGCCCGCGATGTCGCGGATGCTGACCTGCCCCTTCGGGAAGACGGCGGTGCGCGAGAACGGCGACGCCTGCGAGATCACCGGCAGGTCGGCCCACTCGGTGCCCTCGAGCGCCGACTCGACGGTCTCGGCCTGGACGGTGTTGATGAAGTCGATGATCGGGGTGTCCTCGTAGCGCGAGGTCGCGGCCGAGAGCTCCTCGACCGAGTCGGCGACGGGGGTGTTCACGTACTCGATCGTGGCGGCGTGCTGCTCGGCGAGGGCGTCGACCAGTGCGGGCGACTCCTCGGCGATGTCCTTCGCGTAGACGGGCTGCGTGACGGGTGCGTTCCCGGCCGACCAGTCGACCTCGAGGCCGCCCGCGGCGTCCGGCACCAGGTTCAGGGTGACCTCGGTGAGGCCCTGCGCCCAGAACTCGGGCTGGGTGACCAGCACCTGCTCGCCGGCGACGTTGGTGAACAGCGTCTGCGGCAGGTCCTTGTGGCTGTGGCCGGCGACGACCACGTCGATGCCGGGGACCTGCGTCGCGATGTTGTTGACGACGTCCTCGTTGAGGTCGGCGGCGTCGTACTCGGCGTCCGGGACCGTGCCCTGGCCGGTGTGCGCGAGGACGACGACCACGTCCGCCTGCTCCTGCACGATCGGGACCCACTGCTTCGCGGCGGCGACCATGTCCTGGAACTCGAGGACGCCGTCGACGTACTGCTTGTCCCAGACGCGGACGCCGGGGGTGACGAGGCCGAGGACGCCGACGGTGACCGTCTTCCCGTCGATCTCGCGCTCAATCAGCGTGTAGGGGTCGTGGTACGGCTTGCCGGTGGCGACGTCGACGACGTTCGCGCCCAGCAGCGGGGCGTTCAGGTCGCCCTCGTACGCGCTGAGCATGTCGAGCCCGTAGTTGTACTCGTGGTTGCCGACGACCTGCGCGTCGTAGCCGATGGTGTTGAACGCGGTGGCCATCGGGTGCGTCGTCTCGCCGGAGAGGACGCCCGCGGCGCCGTCGCCGAGGCCGTAGTAGTAGGTGAGTGGCGTGCCCTGGATCGCGTCGCCGTTGTCCATGACGAGCACGGACTCCTCGCCCTTCTCGGCGCGGAGGCGGTCGACCTCGGTCGCGACGCGGGTGAGGCCGAGCGCACCGTCGGCCGGGTACGGCGCGTTCGCGAAGTAGTCCCAGTCGTAGACGTGCCCGTGCGTGTCGGTCGTCGACACCAGGGTGAGCTCGACGCCGTCGTCGAGAGGGGCGGCCGAGGCGATCGGAGCGGCGGTGGCGGCTCCGAGTGCGACGACGGCGAGGAGGCTTGCGGCGCGGAGTCTGCGCATCGTGGTCCTGTTCGCGTGATGAGTGGAGTGTGAACGTCCTCGAATCTATGCGCCGCGTGTGAACTGCGCATGACGGGATCGAGAGCATTGCTCGGCGATGCGTCCGCGGGGCGGCCCGGTGCCGGGGGAGTCCGCGGGCCGGCTCGGAGCCGGGGAGTCCGCCGGTGCGGCCTCGCGCCGCGGGCGTGCACTGCACCGGCCTCGTGGGCTGGAGCCGTCCTCCGGCCCCTCCGCTAGAATCGAGCGGCTGGTCGCGCGGAGGCGGCACGACTGCCGCGCCGCACCCGCCCACCCCCGCCCCTCCCGTCGAGAAGGACACGCCATGCCAGCAATCGTCATCACCGGCGCCCAGTGGGGCGACGAGGGCAAGGGACGCGCCACCGACCTCCTCGGCAGCCGCGTCGACTACGTCGTGAAGTTCAACGGCGGCAACAACGCCGGGCACACCGTCGTGGTGGGCGACGAGAAGTACGCCCTGCACCTGCTCCCCTCCGGCATCCTCACCCCGGGCGTCGTCCCGGTCATCGCGAACGGCGTCGTCGTCGACATCGAGGTGCTGTTCCACGAGCTCGAGGCGCTGAGCGCCCGCGGCGTCGACGTGTCGAAGCTGCTCGTCAGCGCCAACGCGCACGTCATCACCAGCTACCACCGCACCCTCGACAAGGTGACGGAGCGCTTCCTCGGCAAGCGCCAGATCGGCACCACCGGCCGCGGCATCGGCCCGGCGTACGCCGACAAGATCAACCGCGTCGGCATCCGCATCCAGGACCTCTTCGACGAGAACATCCTCCGCCAGAAGGTCGAGGGCGCCCTCGACCAGAAGAACCACCTGCTGGTGAAGGTCTACAACCGCCGCGCGATCCTGGTCGAGCAGGTGCTGGAGGACCTGCTGCAGTACACCGAGCGCCTGCGCCCGATGGTCGCCGACACGTCGCTGATCCTCTCGCAGGCGCTCGACGCCGGCAGGACGGTGCTGTTCGAGGCCGGCCAGGCCACGATGCTCGACGTCGACCACGGCACCTACCCGTTCGTCACCTCCTCCAACGCGACCTCGGGAGGAGCGGCCACCGGCTCCGGAGTCGCACCGAACCGCATCGACCGCGTCATCGCGGTCATCAAGGCGTACACGACCCGCGTCGGCGCCGGCCCGTTCCCGACCGAGCTCTTCGACGAGTGGGGCGAGTACCTCCGCCGGCAGGGCTTCGAGTTCGGCACCACGACCGGCCGCCCGCGCCGCTGCGGCTGGTACGACGCCCCGATCGCCCGCTACTCGGCGCGGATCAACGGGGTCACCGACTTCGTCCTCACCAAGCTCGACGTGCTCTCGGGCCTCGAGACCATCCCCGTCTGCGTCGCCTACGACGTCGACGGCGTGCGCCACGACGAGGTCCCGGTCTCGCAGAGCGACTTCCACCACGCGAAGCCGATCTACGAGGAGTTCCCCGGCTGGCAGGAGGACATCTCCGGCTGCCGCGAGTTCTCGGACCTGCCGCAGACCGCGCAGGACTACGTGCGCGCGCTCGAGGCGATGAGCGGTGCCCGGTTCTCGGCGATCGGCGTCGGGCCGGAGCGCGAGCAGGTCGTCGTGCTGCACGACCTGCTCGACTAGAAGCGGCGAGGAGCCGGGTCGGGCAGACCTCTCGGAGGCGGCCGACGTGGTCACAACGGAGGAAGAACGTCGGGGACCTCGCGGAGTGACGCGGATCCCGGGCCCTCTCGACGAATCCTTCCGCCGGTGTGGACACGCCCGCCGCCGAGCGCGCCGGATAATCGGCGCATGCAGATCTACGCCGACCTCCCGGCCGTCCGCGCGCGGCAGATCCTGGCCGACGCCCTCGCTCTCGGCGTGGCCGTCGTGGCGATCGCCGCGGGGATCGCGGTCGGCTCGCTGATCGCCGGCCTGGCCGAGATCGGCCGGCGGCTCGAGAGCGCCGGCAGCGGCTTCGGCTCGACCATGAGCGACGCCGGGACCACCCTCGGCGGCATCCCCCTGCTCGGCGACGCCGTGCGCGCGCCGTTCGACGAGGCGAGCGGGGCCGGCTCCGTGCTGGCCGCCGCCGGACGCGACCAGCAGCAGCTCGCGAGCGCCCTGGCCGTGGTCGCCGGGCTCGCCGTCGGGGGCCTCCCGCTCCTGCTCCTGGCCGTGCTCTGGCTCCGGCCCCGGCTCCGCTTCGCCCGCCGGACCGCCGAGCTGCGCGCCCTCGGCTCGACCGGTGGCGGAACCGAGCTGCTGGCCCTTCGCGCGCTCACCCGGGCGTCCCCCCGCGACATCCTCGCCGCGCACCCGGAGGCCGCCGCGGGCTGGCGGACCGGTGACCCCGCCGTCACCGCCGCGCTGGCGGCCCTCGCCCTCCGCCGGGCGGGGCTCCGGCCCCGCTGACCCCGCAGGACCATCGCGGATCCGCCGGAGGGATGACGCGGCGAGCCACTGCGGACGACGCCGGCGACACGGGTGCCTCCGTAGCGTCGAGGACATGCAGAACCAGACCTCCTCCGTCGTGGCGCGCGTCGAGGGCGTGCGCAAGCTCTACGGCAGCACGCCGCCCGTCGTCGCCCTCGACGACGTCACGCTCTCGATCGAGCGGGGCGAGTTCACCGCGGTGATGGGCCCCAGCGGATCCGGCAAGTCGACGCTCATGCACGTCCTCGCCGGCCTCGACACCGCCTCCTCCGGCCGCGTGTTCCTCGGGGACGCCGAGATCACCTCGATGAGCGACGTCGAGCTGACCGTGCTCCGCCGCCGCAGCGTCGGCTTCGTCTTCCAGGCCTTCAACCTCGTCCCCACGCTCGACGTGCGCGGAAACATCCGCCTCCCGTTCGAGCTCGACGGCCGCTCCGTGACCGGCGACGAGGAGCAGTGGATCGCCCGGCTGATCGAGTCCCTCGGGCTCCGCGAGCGCCTCACGCACCGGCCCCACGAGCTCTCGGGCGGGCAGCAGCAGCGTGTGGCGATCGCCCGCGCCCTCGCCACCCGGCCGCAGCTGATCTTCGCCGACGAGCCCACCGGCAACCTGGACTCGCGCACCGGCCGCGAGGTCCTCAGCCTGCTCCGGGCCTCCACCCGCGAGTACGGCCAGTCGATCGCGATGGTCACCCACGACCCGATCGCGGCGGCCTACGCCGACCGCATCGTCTTCCTCCGCGACGGGGCCGTCGTCGACGACCGCCGCGGGATGAGCGCCGAGGAGATCTCGCGCGCGATGCTCACGATGGAGGGCGCGGCGTGAGCGGCGTGCGCACGGGCTCGAGCCAGGGCGGGGGCGCCATCGTCACCGTCGCCGCACTCGCCGCGGCGTTCGGCGCCGTGCTGGTGCAGGTCATCGCCGACATGGTCGCGGCCTTCGCGGCAGCGGGGATCGACGGCATCGGCCAGGTCGCCCTCATGCTCGGGATGGTCGGCGCCGTCTTCTTCGGCATCGCGGTGTTCGTGGGCGGGATCGTCACGGCCAACGCGGTCTCGACCGTCATCGCCGGGCGCACCCGCGAGATCGCCCTGCTGCGCCTGCTCGGCGCCTCCGGCCGGTCGCTGCGCAGCGGGATCGTCCGCACGGGCCTCCTGCAGGGGCTCCTCGGAGCGGCGATCGGCCTGGTCGCCGGCGTCGCTCTCGTGGCGCTCGCCGCGGAGCTCGCCATCCGGAGCGGCACCCTGCCCCGCTTCGACTACCCGCTCGTCTCGCCCGGCCTCGTGCTGCCGCTGATCGCCGTGGTCGCCTCGACGGTCATCGCCTCGTGGTCCGGATCGCGCCGCGTGCTCGCGGTCGCGCCGTCGCAGGCCGCCGGATCCCCCGCCGAACCCCGCTACGAGGAGCTGCGCGGCCGCACCGCCCGCAACATCACGGCGATCGTCTTCGTCGTGGTCGGCGCGCTGCTGCTCGCCGGCGGCGTGGTGTTCGGGCTGGCCAACCCCGGCGGCGTCCTCCTCGGGCTGGTCGGAGGCATGGCGTCCTTCACCGGCGTGATCCTCGGGGCGCCCGTCCTGCTCCCTCCGCTCACGGCCCTCGTGGGCCGCGCCTTCGGCCGGGGCCCCGTCGCCCGCCTGGCGTCCGCCAACGCCGTCCGCAATCCGGCGCGCAGCGCCCGCGCCGTCATCGGACTGGTCATCGGAGTGTCGCTGGTCACGATGTTCGCGGTCGCCGCCGCCACCTTCGGCACGATCATGGAGCGCTCGGGCGAGACGAATCCCGAGGTGATCGCGGCGTTCGAGCAGTTCATCCAGGTGAGCACCGCGGTGATGAGCGTCCTGCTCGGCTTCTCGGTCGTCCTGGCCGCCGTCGGCATGGTCAACACGCTGTCGCTCAGCGTGCTGCAGCGCCGGCGCGAGCTGGGCCTGCTCCGCGCGCTCGGCTTCACCGGCTCGCAGGTGCGGTCGATGGTGGTGCTCGAGGCTGCGCAGATGATCATCGCTGCCGCGGTGCTCGGCATCGTGCTCGGGATCGTCTACGGCTGGTGCGGCGCGATCTCGGTGTTCGGCTCGCTGCCGGGCATCGGACTGATCCCGCCGACCGTCCCGGTGCCGATCCTGGTGGCGGTGCTCGTGGTGGGCGTCGTGATCACGGTCGTCTCGGCCGTGCTGCCCGCCCGCCGCGCCACGAAGGTGTCGCCGGTCGCCGCTCTCGCCGTGGCCTGAGAGCCGGCGCCGCGCAGAACCCGCAGCCGGAGGGCCGGCGCCTTCACCACGGAGGACCCGGTGGCCGAAGGGCCGGCGCCGCGCAGAACCCGCAGCCGGAGGGCCGGCGCCCTCACACCACCGAGAACCCCGCGGCGAGGGGCTCCCGCCCGCTCAGCGCGAGCAGGAGCTCCTCGCCGCGTCCGGCTCGAGCGGCCAGCCCACCGGTCAGCGCGATGCACGCCTCGACGGCCTCGGCGGGCAGCACGTGCGGGATCCCGGTGGCCCGCGAGAGGTCGAGCGTGTGCACGACCAGCTCGAGCAGCCGGGTCCGGAGGTACTCGTCCAGCTCGATCGCGTGGCCGCCCACGGCGACGAGGCGGCCGGGACGCTGGGCGGCGACCAGCTCGACCGCGCGGCCCGCCGCCTCCGCCAGCGCCTGAGCCGGCCTGTCGCCGAGCAGCAGCCCCGCCTCGACCCCGCGTCGCGCCACCGCCGCGGGGTCGGCGACGTTCCCGGCCAGCGCGGCGTAGTAGTCGAGCGCGTCCTCGATGGTCGGCTCGGGCGGCTCCGGAGCGAGGAGGTACGCCTCGACCGTCAGCACCGCTCGCGACGCATGGCCCGCGAGGCCGCGGACGTCCCAGACACCGAGCCCCGGCTGCTCCCACTGGTCCTCCCGCACCTGCGCGAGCAGGCCGATGAGGGCGGCGGCGGCGGACTCGAACAGCGCGGCGATGCTCATGGAGCCATGCTGGCACGGTGCCCCACACTGATCGCATGAGCAGTCCCCGCCGCCCCGGTCCCGTCACGCTCGTCGGCCGCTCGATCGTCCTCGAGCCGCTCGCCGCCGAGCACGTCGAGCCGCTCGGGCGGGCGATCGGGCGTCCGGAGGTGTTCGCCGGCGGCTACGGAGGAGGACCCGCCGGCCTCCCCGGCACCCCGGAGGAGTTCCGCGCCTTCGTCGACCGCTACTACCCCTGGGGCACGGGCCTGCCGTTCGCTGTGCTGCAGGAGGGGCGCGTCGTCGGCACGACCTCGCTGGCCGACTTCGACGAGACGCGCGAGGCGGCCCACCTCGGCTGGACGGCCTACGCGCCCGAGACGTGGGGCACCGTCGTGAACCCGGAGGCGAAGCGGCTGGTGCTCGGGCTCGCCTTCGACAGCGGCTACGAGCGGGTGAAGCTCCAGGCGGATGCGGTGAACGCGCGCTCGCGGGCCGCGATCCTCCGCCTCGGCGCCGTGTTCGAGGGGGTGCTCCGCCACGACCAGCGGCGGGCCGACGGCTCGTGGCGCGACACGGCCGTCCACTCGATCCTCGCGGCCGAGTGGCCGGCCGTCCGCGACGCGCTCGACCGCCGGATCGACGCGGCGCTAGCGCTCCCTCCCTCGACCGCGCAACCGCTGACCGGGCGGCCGCCCGAGGAGTAGGAAGGAGGCATGGAACGCATCCACTACGCCGGCAGCTCCGTGCTGACGGGTACCGCCATCGCGCGGTCGCTGCTGGCCTACGCGGAGGCGCTGGCGCTCACCAAGGGGTCGATCACGGTCGACATCCCGATCCGCCAGGAGTCCGGCCGGCCCGGACGGGCGGCGCTGCTGATCGGACCGGCGAGCCAGCTGTTCTCGGAGTCCGAGGACGACGGAGCCGAGGAGCTGCTCGACGAGGAGCTCGTCGAGCGCTTCACCCGCGAGACGGCCCGCCTGGGCGTCTCACACCCCGTGGCCGAGGAGGACGGCGGCGCCGGGCCCCTCTCCGCCGTCGACACCGAGATCCCGCACTTCCACGGCGAGGACGACTCCTGGTGAGCATCCGGGGCGCCGGTAGGATCGACACTCACGACTCCGCCCGACCCTTCGCGGACGGGCGACTTCCCGAACGGAGAACCGCCTGATGGGGCGACTGATCTACGACTCGACCCTCGAGGCCGACTTCGACGACCGTCTGCTGGCGCACCTGCAGATCGTGATCGGCTCGAAGCTCGCGCGCAACGAGTCCTTCTACTTCTCGTGGAAGGACTCGCAGGCGGTCGGCGACGGACGCACCTCGATCTGGCTGCACCCCGCCATCCCGCTGCGCTTCAAGTACCACGGCGGCCGTGCCCCGAACATCAACCCGGACTGGATCCGCCAGCTGCTCGCCGACTCGCACACGGCGCACGGGCTGCGGATCAGCGAGGAGCCCCACGGGACCGCCCGTCAGAGCGAGGAGAGCATGCTGTGAAGCGCGTCGAGATCATCTACGGCGGAGCGCCGTTCAGCCTGAGCGAGACGTCGGCCGCGGAGGTGCGCGAGAGCATCGACCGCGCCCTGGACGGCTCCGCGTCGCGCTGGATCACGGTGAACCAGGGCGAGGGCGAGCCCCGCGAGACCTCGATCCTGATCACGCCGGGCGTGGCGTTCTCGGTCGCCGACGTCGCGCACTGAGGTCGACGCCGCGGTCACGGTGACCGCCGCCTCTCACGCCGCCGGCTCGGTCCGGGGCGCTCGCACCGCCGGCCCGCCTCGGAACGACTGCCGTCCTCAGCGCACCCGTCCCGCTCAGCCCGCCAGCACGCGCGGGAACTCCCCCGGGATCTCGCTCGCGAGGTACCCGGCCGGGCCGATCCGTGCGGAGAGGCGCGTGTCAGCCTCCGTGTGCAGGAACGCGCCCCACGCGGCCGCGCCCATCGGAGCGACGCCGCGCCCGCGCAGGCCCGCCGTCGCTCCGGCGAGCACGTCGCCGCTGCCCGCGGTGGCCAGCCCGGGGTGCTCGCCCTCGATCCGCACCGCGTCGCCGTCGGGCGAGGCGATCGTGTTGAACAGGCTCACCACCGCGCCGTAGCGCTCGGCGACAGCGAGGGCGGCCCGCTCGACGTCGTCGACCTCCTCGCCGAGGAGGCGGGACGCCTCCTCCGAGTTCGGGGTCAGCAGGAGCCGGCCCGCGAGCCTCCGCGCGATACCGCGCTGCCCGGGCAGGACCCCGAGCGGGAAGGCGTCGAGGTGCACGGCCGGCACGTCGTCGAGGAGCTGAGCGAGGGCACGGAGGGTCGCGGCGGTCGCGCGCGGGTCGTCCAGGCCGGGTCCGATCAGGGCGACGTCGGCGGAGGAGAGCTCGCCGGCCAGGACGTCGAGCCCGCGGCCCGAGACGGAGCCGGTGCGCGTCTCCGCGAGCGGGACCACTCCGCACTCCGGCAGCGCGACCGCGGTGGCCGACGCGACCGACTCGGCGACGCAGAGCGTGATGCGACCCGCGCCGGTCCGCAGCGCGGCGATCCCCGCGAGGATCGCGGCGCCGGGCGTCTTGCGGGCGCCGCCGACGACGACCACGTCGCCGCGGGAGTGCTTCGAGCCTCCGGGCTCCGGGAGGGGCCAGCGCTGCTCGAGCAGGGCGCGGGAGACGAGGTCACTCATGAGGGTCTCCTTCTCCGTCCGCGCGGTCGTCGTGCCGGGTGACGGGGGCGCCGGAGCGCTCGAGGTGGGACGTGCGGTTGAAGAGCTCGAGGCGCCACGCGTCGCCGTCGCGGACGAGACGGGTGACGGAGCCGTTGGCGACGGGCGTCGAAGCGCCGATGTCGAGCAGCTCGTGCTCGGAGAGGCCCTCGAGGACGTAGCGGAGGACGAGGACGACCGCGTCGTGGCAGAAGAGGATCGCCGGCCCGGGAGGCGCGGCGACGGCGAGGTGGTCGACGAAGGCGCGGACGCGGAGCGCGAGGTCCGTCCAGGCCTCGCCTCCCGGCGGCCGGTAGTAGAACTTGCCGAGCCACTCGCGCCGCGCCGCCTCCTCGGGCATCCGGGCCCGCACGCCGGCGGAGGTGAGGCGGTCGGTGACGCCGAGGTCGCGGTCGCGCAGGCGCTCGTCGGGGCGAAGCCGCAGGTCGATGCCGGCCTCGCCGAGGGCGAGACGCGCGGTCGCGGAGGCGCGGCGGTAGGGCGACGTCCAGGCGGAGGCGGGCCGCGCCTCCTCGGCCAGCCAGCGGCCGAGCGCGCGGGCCTGCTCCTCGCCGGCGGGGGAGAGCTCGACGTCGGGGTCGCGGCGGTCGACGGCGATCTCGTGCGCCCCCGAGGCCTCGGCGGCGCTCGCCGCGATGTTGGCGAGGCTCTCGCCGTGGCGGACGAGGAGGAGCTCGGTCGGGCCGGTGGAGGAGGCGGGCATGGCTCCACGCTCCGCCTCGCGGGCCGGAGGCGCCAGGGGGTTCCGCCGCGGCGACGCGGGTTGCTACGGAGGGGTTCCTCCGCCGTCAGGGCGCCTCTCCGTCGGCGCGCTCCTCCGCCGAGACCGCCGTGACGACCGCGGTGAGCGTCTCGGGGTCGCTCAGGATGCGGAAGTGCCCGCCGGTCTCGATCCGGACGTTGACCGCGCCCTCGAGCATGCTGCCCTCCGGGATGTGCGGGTCGAAGAGGCCGAACACGGACGTGATCCGCGCGTTCGCTCCGGAGCGGCTCGACAGCAGCAGGGTCGTGGCGTCGCGCGGAGAGAAGGCGCGCAGGCTCCGGAGGACCAGGTAGGGCGCGTAGCGGGAGCCGCCGAACGGAGTCGCCACGGCGACCATCCGGTCGACCCGGCCGTCCGGGTCGAGCTCGGTCATCACGTACTTGCCGATCAGCCCGCCCTTGCTGTGGGCGACGATCACCACGTCGTGGAGCCCGTGCTCGGCGAGGTAGGCGGCCACGTCCTCCGCGGTCCGGGCGACCGGGCGGCCGTTGCGGCCGAGGCTCGTCAGCACGTGGAGAGGGTGCCCGCGCTCGTGCAGCGGATCGATGATCGGGCGGAGGAAGGACCAGGTCTCCCAGATCCCCGGGAGGACCACGACGGGACGCCGGTCGCCATCGAGGTAGTCGTCCGGGGCGCGGCGCGAGAGGACGCCGCGTACCTGCCAGGCGACGGCGTAGGCGTAGTCGCGGATCCACCAGACGGCGTCGCGCACCAGGCGCCGGAGCCGGCTCATGCGGCTGGCTCCGACCGGAGGGGCAGCGGGGCGGCGGGCCTCTCGCCGAGCGCAGCGGCGAAGCGGAGGATCTCGCGGGCGAGCGCTCCGGGCTCGGTGCGGGGGACGACGTGGCGCGAGCCGGCGAACTCGACGAGCCGCCCCTCGCGCGCGCGGGCCGTGAGCCGCTCGCACCAGTCCCGGGTGGCGATCGGATCGTCGCGGCCGCGGGCGACGAGGACCGGCACCTCCAGCTCGGCGACGCGCACCTGGACCGGATGCCGCAGCATCTCGGGCAGCTGGCGCAGGTACCAGCGCAGGCCGCCGCGCAGGTAGTCGGCCAGCAGGATCGCGTCGACGCCCACCGGCTCGCCGAGGCAGTCCCGCAGCAGCGCGAGCCCCTGGCGGACCGCTCCGGGCCGCTGCGGATCCACCACCGGCCCGATGAGCACCGCGCCGTCGACCAGGCCGGGCGCGCGCAGCCCCAGCTCGACCGCCACCTGCGACCCCATCGAGTGCCCGACGACGACCGCGCGCGAGACGCCCAGTCCGCGGAGGACCTGCTCGACCTGCCGCGCGTGGTCCTCGAGGCCGATCCTCCGCCGCGGTCGCGCGTTCGCGCCGAAGCCGGCGAGGTCGACGCCGATCACCCGGCCGTGCCGCTTCAGGCGGGCGGCGAGCGGCGAGAAGGTGTGGTGCGACATCCCGATCCCGTGGATCAGGACGAACACCGCGCCCGCTCCGGCCGGACCGGTGTCGACCGTCCGCAGCGTGACGCCCTCGACCTCGTGTCGCACGGGGAGGGCGCGGCGGGGCGGTGTCGGCAGCATCGTCCCAGGCTAGGGATCGGCGGCCGGCCGCGCGGGGGGATGCGCCCGCTCCCGCCGTGGTCTAGGCCGCATCCGCCCTGGGGAGGAGCGTTCACCCCGCCGGCCGCCGGCGGTCCCCGCCGAGCGTCCCGTCGTGCCCGCTGTCAAGCGGCTCCTCCGCGGCGGCGCCCCTGCCTAGCCTCGGAGGAGGGGGCCGGCGTGCGCCGCTCCCGGAGGGATGACGCCATGCGGATCGCGATCGTCGGGGCGACCGGCAACCTGGGGACGGCCCTGCTGCGGCGCCTGCACGGCGAGGCCGGGGTGGAGGAGATCGTGGGCATCGCCCGCCGGGCCCCTCGGCTCCGCTCGGAGGAGTACCGCGACGTGCGCTGGGTCGAGATCGACCTCGCGTCGAGCGTCGCCCCACGGCGGCTCCGCGAGGCCTTCGCCGGCGTCGACGCCGTCGTCCACCTCGCCTGGGCGCTGCAGCCCAGCCACGACGAGCCGTTCCAGCGGCTGGTCGACGTCGGAGGCACTGCGGCCGTGCTCGAGGCGGTCGCCGCCGCGGGAGTCGGCCAGGTCGCCGTCGCCTCGTCAGTGGGCGCCTACAGCGCCGCGCCGAAGTCGATCCGGGTGACCGAGGACTGGCCCACGGGCGGCCTGCACACCTCGACCTACAGCCGCCACAAGGCCGCGAACGAGCGGCAGCTCGACGCCTTCGAGGAGCGGCACCCCGAGATCGTCGTCACACGCCTGCGCCCGGGGCTCGTCTTCCAGCGCGGAGCGGCGACCGAGATCGCCGGGCTCTTCGCCGGACCCCACTACCCGACGCGGTGGCTGAAGGCGGTCCGGATCCCGGTCCTTCCGCTGCCGAGGAGCATCGTCTTCCAGGGCGTGCACGCCGACGACGTGGCCGACGCCTTCTGGCGCGCGCTCGACCGGCGCGCCGGCGGGGCCTTCAACATCGCGGCCGAGCCGGTCCTCACTCCGGAGCGGCTGGCGCACGCCTTCGGCGCCCGCCTGGTCACGGTGCCGTTCGGGCTGCTCCGCTCCGTCGTCACGGCGACCTGGCACCTGCGCCTGCAGCGCACCGACGCGGGCTGGCTCGACATCGCGGGCAACGTCCCGGTCATGTCGACCGAGCGCGCCCGCGCCGAGCTCGGCTGGGCGCCGACCCGCACGGCGGAGGAGGCGCTCGCCGAGCTCGTGGCCGGCCTGGCCGACCGCTCGACCGTCCCGGGCTCGCCCCCGCTCCGGGGATGATCCGGCCGGTCGTCGATCGGAGGCGAGCCCTCCCGGTCAGTCGGCGACGCGGATGAGCACCTTGCCCGTCGCGCCCTGCTCGACCGCGTCGTGGGCGGCCGCGGTCTCCTCGAGCGGGAACCAGGTCAGCGGGAGGCCCGCCTCCTCGCCCACCGGGAGCGCGCCGTCGACGAGCGCCGCGGTGATGTCCTCGGCCGCGGCCTGCAGTGCCTCCTCGCCCACGGTGTAGAGCAGCAGGCCCTGCCAGCGGGCGTTCTTCGCGAAGCTCGCGACGATCGGCACGGTGAACTCGTCGCCGTTGTTGTTCGCGTAGTACCCGATGCTGCCGTGGTTGGCGAGCACCTCGACGTCGAGCGCGGCGTTCTGAGCCGGTGCGACCTCGACCACGTGCTGGACGCCCTCGGGGGCGAGCTCGCGGATCCGGTCGGCGAGGGCGTCGTCCGGGTACTGCAGCACGTGCTGCGCACCGGCCGCACGGGCGAGCCGCTCCTTGGAGTCGCTGCTCACCGTCGCGATGACGGTCGCCCCGGCCCAGACCGCGAGCTGGATCGCGGCGTGCCCGACGGCTCCGGCGCCGCCCTGGACCAGGACGGTGCGGCCGGCGAGGGCGCCGGGGGCGAGGCGGGAGGGGCCGTGCTCGTGCACGGTGAGGGCGCGGTGGGCGGTCATCGCGGGGACGCCGAGGCTCGCGGCGACGTCGGTGCCGACGCCCTCGGGCAGGCGCACGACGTGCTCGGCGGCGAGCACCGCCGACTCCTGCGCGGTGCCGGTGGGGCGGCGGTGCGCGGAGAGGTACATCCAGACCCGGTCGCCGACGGCCAGGCCCTCGACGCCCTCGCCGAGCGCCTCGACGACACCGGCGCCGTCCTGGTTCGGCACGACCTCGTCGAACGCGAGGTCGCCGTCTGCGCGCGCCTTCCAGTCGGTCGGATTCACGCCCGATGCCAGGACGCGGACGCGGACCTCGCCGGAGCCCGGAGCCCGCTCATCCCGGTCGACGAGGGAGAGGACGGAGGAGTCACCGGTGCGGGAGTAGACGATCGATCGCATACGGAGGGCAAGGAGCGCGGGCGGCGGTGTATTCCCGGCGGCACGACGAAGGGCGGCGGGCCCGGAGGCCCACCGCCCTGTCAGCGCCGACGGATCAGTGCTGCACGTCCTCCTGGACGGCGTGCTTGGCCTCGCGGGCCGAGTCCTTCACGTCGTCGGTGGCGGAGGTGCCCGCCTCCTTGACGTTCTGCGCGGCGTCGGTCGCGGTCTCCTTGACGGAGGCGAACGCCTGCTGCGCGGGCTCGCGGAGCTCGCTCGCCGCCTCCTTGGCCGCGTCGGTCACCTTGTCGACGACCGGCTGGGCCTGCTCCTTGACGCGGCTCGCCGCCTCCTTCTCCTTGCTGGAGGCGGGGATGAGCGAGGCGACGAGGAGTCCGGCGCCGAGGGCGATGAGCCCCACGGCGAACGGGTTGCCCTCGGCCTTGGCCTTCGCCGAGCCCGCACCGCTCGAGAGCGAGTCGGAGGCGTCGTGCGCCGAGCCCATCACGCGGTCGCGGACGGAGCCCACGGCCGACTTGACCTTGTCGGTCTGACGCTGCGCGATGGCGGACGGGCTGACCTTCTCGGCCAGCGCGTCGACGTCCCCGCCCAGCTCGAGGCGCGTGCGCTCGATGTCCGCCCGGATCTCCTCGGGTGTCTTGTTCTGTCCTGCGTCGTACGTCATCGTCCTGCCCCGTTCGGCTTGAGGGTGTCGGGAATCTTCTTGAGGGAGTCGACCGTCTCGGGAGCGCCGTCGACCTGCTTCAGGCTCTTGCGGCCCACCGCGTAGAGGATCGCGGCCACGATCGCCCAGATGACGGCCACGACCACTCCGGACCAGCCGTTGCCGATCAGAGTGCCCAGGCCCCACCAGAGGGCGATCGAGAGGAAGAGCACGGCCATCAGCGCGGCGTACCCCGCCCCGCCGAGGAGGCCCGCTCCCTTGCCCGCCTTGCCGGCGGACTCCTTGAGCTCGGCCTTGGCGAGGGCCATCTCCTGGCGGATCAGGGTGGAGAGGTCGCGCGAGACCTCGCCGAGCAGATCGCCCAGCGACGTCGACCCGGCCCGCTGGTCGGGCGTCTCCGTCGAGCGGTGGACGCCCGTCGGGTCGGTCACAGCCGGCCGCCGTTCGGGAAGCCGCCGTCGAGCGGGTCGGCGACGGGCTCGGTCGGCGCGTAGTCGCGCTCGAGGGAGCTCGATCCGACGGTGCCGTAGGCGGACGCGACGGGCGCGTCGTACGCGGAGGCGTCGGAGTACGCGGTGGTCGAGGCGGGGGCGTCGAACTCGGGCCCGTCGGTGCGGGTGCTCGTCGCCTCCTTCTCGTCCTTCGCCTCGGCGGTCAGGGCTCGGATGAGGCGCCCGCCGACGAGTCCCGTCGCCGCGGCGATGAGGATGAAGGCACCCGGGCGGCGGCGGGCGAACGCGCGGACGTCGTCGAGGAGCTCGGACGGGTCGCGGTTCTCGAGCCACGAGGCCACACCCTGCACGCGGGTGGCCGCCTGGGAGACGAGCTTCGCGGCGGCGTTGTCGCTGCCGCCCTCGCCGTTGGCCAGCGCGGTCAGGTCGTCACTGAAGGCGCGGGCGCCCTTGGCGGCGTTCTCCTTCTGGGCGTGGGCCTGCTCGGTGAGCTGGGTGCGGCTCTGGTCGTAGAGGTCCTTGACCTGGACCTTGGCCTCCTGGACCACGTTGGCGGCCTCGTCCTTGCCGGTCGAGAGCACTTCGCTCGCGGCCTGCTTGGCGTCGCCGGCGACGGCGCCGGCCTGGTCCTTGGCGGTGCCCGCGGCGGCGCTCGCCTTCTCCTTCGCGGAGTCGGCCGTGCCGCCCGAGGAGGAGCCGGAGGAGGTGTCCGTGGAGGCGACGTGCGCCCCGCTGTCGATGGGGGTCTCGGTCGCGCCGAAGTTCGCGGCGCCGTCTCCGAACGGAGGTGAAGCGGGATCGATGTTCGACATCGTCTGTCCCTTCCAGGATCGAGTGGGGAATGAATGCGTGCCGGCGTCGCCAGTCTGTTCGGGCCCTCGAGTACCGGGAAGGGCATAGCGGCTGACCCCCCGATGGGGCTACCATCCCGCGCCCACGAGGGCGGGGCCCGAGAGCCCGTGGATCGACTGCTCCGCCACCGCGTCAAGCCCCTTCTGACCCGCGAACAGGGCTCCCTACCGTCGAGAGGACAGACATCGGACGTCCGCACCCGGATCCGCCCGGCTACCCCGGAAAGGCAACCAGTCATGTTCTTCCACCGTCAGGAACTCCAGTTCACGTCCACGCCCTCGAAGCCCGACGCGGTCTTCGCCCGCCGCTTCCAGGAGGTGCTCGGCGGCCAGTACGGCGAGATCACCGTGGCGATGCAGTACGGCTTCCAGGCCTGGAACGCCCACGACCCGGGCAAGTACCGGGACCTGCTCTTCGGCATCGGCGCCGAGGAGTTCGGCCACGTCGAGATGATCGCCGTGATGATCGCCCAGCTGCTCGAGAAGGCCCCGGTCGAGCAGTCCGAGGACGCGATGAAGAAGGACCCCGTGCTCGCGGCGGTCATCGGCGGCTCCGACGTGCAGCACGCCATCGTGGCCGGCGCCGGCGCGCGCCCCGTCGACAGCATGGGCAACCCGTGGCAGGGCTCCTACATCACCGCCAGCGGCAACCTGCTGGCCGACTTCACCGCCAACGCGAACGCGGAGATGCAGGGCCGGCTCCAGGTCGCCCGGCTCTACCACATGACCGACGACCACGGCGTGCGCGACCTCCTGTCGTTCCTCCTGGCCCGCGACACCATGCACCAGAACCAGTGGATAGCGGCGGCCGCCGAGCTGCGCGCGGAGGGCCGGGAGGACCTGCCCGTGCCCTCGAACTTCCCGATCTCGAAGGAGGAGCGCTCCGTGTCGTACGAGTACATCAACTTCTCGGACGGAGCAGCGGCCTCCGAGGGCAGCTGGGCCTCGGGCCCGACCCCGGACGGCAAGGGAGAGTTCAGCTACCGCGTCGCGGAGCCCGGCGGCAACGTCCCGATGCCCCCGCCCACCCAGCCGGACGAGCGCCTCTACGGCACCGACCCGAAGCCGAACATCGTCGAGAAGGCAGTGGGGGCCGTCAAGGACGCGGTGACGGGCAAGTGAGCGCCGCACGGGTCCTCGGGGCGCTCGGCGCCTCCGCTCTGACGATCGGCCTGCTGGCCGGCTGCACCGGCGACGCCCAGACGCCCTACCAGTCGGGGAGCGCGGTGCCCACCAGCGCCGACGACGGATCGTCGCAGACGCCCACGAACGCGCCCTCGCAGTCCGCTCCGTCCGAGTCCGCCACCCCGGCGACCTGATCCCGCGCCCTCGACCGGCCGGCACCGGTCGAGGGCGCGAATCATCGCAGTCCAGCGGGCGCCCGGGCAAGCCCCTTCCCGCTCCCAGGAAGCGGGCAGTTCCCGGTCCTACGGTCGTGCCAACGATCAGCGAAGGAGGCACCACCATGGGGCTCGATGACAAGATCAAGAACGCCGCTCAGGACATCGCCGGCAAGGCGAAGGAAGCCCTGGGCGACCACAAGAACGACGACAGCCTGAAGGCCGAAGGCCAGAAGGACCAGGCCGCGGCCTCGGCCAAGAAGGCCGGCGAGGACGTCAAGGACGTCTTCAAGTAGGTCTCGGCAGTACCGCGAAGGCGGCGCTCCCCTCGGGGGGCGCCGCCTTCGCTGTTCCCCGGCTAGGGGTGCAGGACGACCTTGATGCAGCCGTCCTCCTTCTTCTGGAAGGTCTCGTAGAGGGCCGGAGCGTCCTCGAGCGGCGCCCGGTGGGTCACGAGGTCCATCACGCCGAGCGGATCGGAGGAGTCCTCCACCAGCGGCAGCAGGTCGTCGATCCAGCGCTTCACGTTGCACTGGCCCATCCGCACCGTCACCTGCTTGTCGAACATCGACTTCAGCGGCATCGGGTCGGCCTCTCCGCCGTAGACCCCGCTCAGCGAGACGGTGCCGCCGCGGCGCACCAGGTCGAGGGAGGCGTGCACCGCGGCGAGGCGGTCGACGCCGACCGTGTCCATCGCCTTGCGGGCGATCGGGTCGGGCAGGAGCCCCGCCATCGACTGCGCGAACGAGCCGACAGGCGAGCCGTGCGCCTCCATGCCGACCGCGTCGACGACGGAGTCGGGGCCGCGCCCGTCCGTGAGGTCGCGCAGCTGCGCGGCGATGTCGTCGGACAGGTCGAAGGTCTCCACGCCGTACCGCTCGGCCATCGCGCGCCGCTCGGCGACGGGCTCCACGGCGAGGATGCGGTAGCCGCGGTGGGCGCCGATCCGCGCCGCGAACTGGCCGACAGGGCCGAGTCCGAAGACGACCAGGGTCCCGCCGTCGGGCACCTGCGCGTACTCCACGCCCTGCCAGGCGGTGGGCACGATGTCGCTGAGGAAGAGGTAGCGCTCGTCCGGCAGGTCCGTGCCGACGACGATCGTGTTGTAGTCGGCCAGCGGCACGCGGAGCAGCTCGGCCTGCCCGCCGGGGACCTGGCCGTACATCTTCGTGTAGCCGAAGAGCGCCGCTCCCGAGCCGTACTCGGTGACCTGCGTCGTCTCGCACTGCGACTGCAGCCCTCGGCGGCACATGAAGCACTCGCCGCAGGCGATGGTGAAGGGCACGACGACCCGGTCGCCGGGCTTCAGGGTGGTGACTCCGGAGCCCACCTCCTCGACGACGCCCATGGGCTCGTGGCCGAGCACGTCCCCGCGGTCGATGTAGGGCCCGAGGAGGCGGTAGAGGTGCAGGTCGGAGCCGCAGATCGCGGTCGAGGTGATCCGGACGATCGCGTCGGTCGGCTGCTGGATGCGGGGGTCGGGGACGGTCTCGACCGAGACCTTCTCGATGCCCTGCCAGGTGAGTGCTCGCATGCTCGTGTCCGTTCTCCGGCTCGCGCCGGTCGGGGTCGGTGTCCCTCCACCGCACACCCGGAGGGCGCCGAGGGGGAGGGGCTTGACGCTCCCCGGAGCGCTCCCGAGGGGGATTCCCGGGAGAACGCACGGACGTGCATCCCGCGTTCACCCGACTCACGGCGGCCGAGTGGTGGGATGGGGGGATGGATGCTCTCTACACCGCCATCGCCCACGCCTCCGGTGGAGGACGCGACGGCCACGTCCGCACCGAGGACGACCGTCTCGACCTCGACACCCGCGCCCCGCAGGAGCTCGGCGGCTCCGGCGAGGGGACCAACCCCGAGCAGCTGTTCGCGGCCGGCTACTCCGCCTGCTTCCTCAGCGCCCTGCACGGAGCCGGTCGCCAGCTGAAGATCGACACGACCGACGCGGCCGTCTCGGCCAGCGTCTCGATCGGGAAGAACGACTCCGACGGCTTCGGCCTCTCGGTCGAGCTCGACGTCTACGTGCCGAAGGCGAGCTCCGAGGACGCGCAGAAGGTCGCCGACGCGGCGCATCAGCTCTGCCCGTACTCCAACGCCACCCGCGGCAACATCCCCGTGCAGATCAACCTGGTCGACTGACCGGGCCCTCTGGACGGCCCCTCCCGGACTCCGGGCAGGGGCCGTCGTCGTGTCCGGGGGCGGTCCGTTAGGGTCGGGGCATGACCGAGGAGCTGTCGCACGAGGAGCCGTCGCACGAGGAGTCCCTGGCGCGGGCCGAGCTCGTGCAGATCCGTCAGAGCATCGACAACATCGACGCGGCGCTGATCCACCTGCTCGCCGAGCGCTTCAAGTTCACGCAGAAGGTCGGCCGGCTGAAGGCCGCGCACGGGCTGCCCGCCGCGGACCTCGAGCGCGAGGCCCGCCAGATCGCGCGGCTGCGGGCGCTCGCCGAGGAGTCGCACCTCGACCCGGCGTTCGCCGAGAAGTTCCTCGGGTTCATCGTCGCCGAGGTCATCCACCACCACCAGCGCATCGCCGACGGCGCCGAGGACTGAGGCTCAGCCCTCGATCCGCAGCAGCCCCGCCGTGCGCTCGCGCAGCACGCCGAGCAGCAGCGGGTAGTCGGGGAAGAGCTGGTCGCGCCGCAGCGTCGGCACCCGCAGCCCGAGGGGGACCTCCGTGACGCGGCCGTTCGTCTCGGTGAGGGTCAGGCGGAGGCTATGGCTCCCCGTCGGGCTCGAGGCGACGACCGAGCGCAGAGCCTCGAGCGGGAAGATCAGCCCGTCGATCTGGATGGCCGACTCCGACACCACGATCGAGCCCGGCAGCCCGGGCCGCAGCGCCAGCCGCGCCGCGACCAGCCCGAGCGGGAGGGAGAGCGCCACGACGACCGCCCCCAGCGCGATCTGCGCGCGGTCGCCCGACGGGGATCCCGCGAGGGCGACGGCCAGGACGCCGGCGGCGAACGCCTCCGTGGCGACGACGACCAGGGCGACCGCCCGGCGCTGGAGCGGAGCGCGGTGCGGCCGGAAGCGGACGGCCGAGGCGGGCCCGGCCAGAGCGGGCGGCAGGGCGTCGCGGACGCGGGCGGCGGCGCCGAGGTCGGCGAGCAGGGCTGCGAGGTCCTCCGGGCGGAAATGCGCGCAGCGGACCTCGACTCCGTCGCCGCGGCACCAGGCGACGAAGCCGTCGCCGTCGGCGGACTCGAGGAAGCGGACCGACCGGCGGGGCCACTGCTCGCGGCGGCGGCGGCCGCGCATCAGCACGACCTGCGTCTCGGTCGTCATCACGCTGGTGGGGGAGACGACGAAGAGCGAGACCGCCGAGGCCAGTCCGATGACGACGGTGAGGGCGAGGAGCCCGAGCGCGAGCACCGACTCGTCGAGGACCCCGCGGCGGTCCGCGAGGACGGCGAACGGGATGAGCACGGCCGCGAGGCCGGCGCCGAGGAGCCGCAGGAGGAGGGCGCGGAGGCGCCGCAGGACCGATGGGCCGTACACCCGTCGCGTCCGGATCGCCATCGGTTCCGACTCCATCGCGTCAGGCTAGCCCCGGCCGGGGCCGGTCGCCCGGAGAGGCGCGGCGGTGGCGCGATCCTCGCGCCACCCGTCCCGGGTTCGGGGGAGGAGTGGCGCGAGGCGCGGCCTACGCCTCCGCGGTGCGGTGCAGGGCGCGGACCGAGACGACCCGGCGTCGGGCGATCGCGGCGACGGTGAGCAGCAGGCCGAACAGCAGCCAGATCACCAGGCCGACGACGGCGCCGGCCGTGCCGTCGGTGCCCTCGACCACTCCGGACAGCGCGTTCTGCGCCGCCGAGAGCGGCAGGAACCCGAGCACGTCGTCGAACAGCCCGGGGACCGTCGAGATGATGCCCGCGCCGAGCGCGATCACCGCCGCGACCATCGCGAGGAAGCGGCCGATCCCTCCGAGCAGGGCGACCAGCCCCTGGTTCACCGCGGCGAACGAGGCGCCGGTGAGCATCGAAAGAAGGGCGAAGCCGACCCAGCGGCCCGGCTCCAAGCCCGCGACCCCGCTCATCACGATCGCGACCGCGAGTCCCTGCACCACGCCGATCACGAGCGCCGGCACGTAGGAGGAGAGGGCGAGCGCCGCGGAGGAGCGGGTCGAGGAGAGTGCACGGTGCGAGAACGCCGCGAGCACCAGGAACGTCGCGAGGGCGCCCAGCCAGAGGGCGAGCGTCGCGAAGAACGGGACGCTGGAGGCTCCGAACAGGTCGGTCGCGCTGCTCGCGTTCTCGACCGGGTCCGAGACGACGTCGGCGAGGTTCGTCGACTCCGACTCGGTGTAGGTCGGGAGCTGCGCGACGGCGGCGTCGAGGCCGGTCGCGAGCGTGCGGGTGCCGTCGGCGAGCTGCACGGCGCCGTCCGAGACCCCGCTCGCTCCGTCGGCGAGCTGGTCGGCTCCGTCGGCGGCGGAGGAGGCTCCCGTGGCGAGGTCGGCGGCACCGCCCGCGGCGGTGGTCGCGCCGGTCGCGAGGTCGCGGGCACCGGCCGCGGCGGTGGTGGCGCCGGTCGCGAGCTGCGCGGACCCGGCCGCCGTGGTGTCGAGGCCGTCGGCGAGCTGGGACGCTCCGCCCGCGGCGTCGTCCGCGCCGTCGGCGAGCTGCGTCAGGCCGCCGGACAGCTGTCCGATGCCCCCCGAGAGAGTGCGCGCGCCGGTGGCGGACTGCCCGACCGCGTCGATCAGCGAGGGCTGCCCGTCGCCGCCGAGGCGGATGCCCGCGTCGATCCCGGCGACGGCTCCCGCGGTCGTCGTGGCGAGGGTGGTCGCGCCGGTGGGTCCGTCCGCCGAGGCGATGACGGCGCGCGCGGCGAGGCACTGCGTCGTCTCGCAGCCCTCGAGCGCGGCGCTGAGCGCCTCGAAGGTCCCCGCAGTCGCGGCGGCGGCGCCGGCGCTGAGGGCGGCGACCTGCTGGGTCCCGTCGCCGGTCCTCACCACTCCCTCCCTCAGCTGGTCGAGCCCGTCGGCCAGGTCGGAGGCGCCGCCCTGCAGCGCGGTCGCCCCGGTCGCCGAGTCGCGGGCGCCCGTCGCGAGCTGTCCCACTCCGCCGGAGAGGCCGCGCGCACCGGTGGCCAGCTGCGCGACTCCGCCGGACAGATCGGAGGCTCCGGTGCCCAGCTGTCCCACGCCGTCGGCGAGGGACGAGGCTCCGGTGCCGATCTGCCCGACGCCGTCCGAGAGCGAGGAGGCGCCGGTGGCGAGCTCGTCGATCCCGTCGGCGAGGCTGCTGGTGCCGTCGGCGATGGTGGAGGCGCCGGTGCCGAGCTGGTCGGCGCCGTCGGCGAGCGTGCCCGCGCCCTCGGCCGCCTGGCCGATCTGCTCGTTGAGGGTGTTGAAGCCGACGTAGACGTTCTCGAGGTAGGCCGTGGTCAGCTGCGTGTTGAGCAGGGAGGTGGCGGTGCTGGTCACCGTGGCCGAGATGGCGTCGTCGACGAGCTTGGCCTTCTCGCTGGTGGCGATGTCGATGGTCGCCTTCGTCGCCTCCGCGGCGTCGCCCGAGTACGAGGTGGCGGCGGCGGAGAAGGAGGAGGGGATCGTCACGACGGTCGCGTAGCTGCCGTCGGCGAGGCCCTTCGCGGCGTCGTCCTTGTCCGTGAGGACCCAGGTGAAGTTGCCCGTCGAGTCCGAGCCGGAGACGTTGGGCACCGGGGTCGTGCTCGCGGACGGCGTCGCGCTCGCCGAGGGGGTGGAGGAGGGGGCGTCCGAGCTCGCGGAGTCGGTGCCGCCCGTCACCAGGCCGGCCGCGAGCTGGCGCCCGAGCGGCACGGTCTGCCCGTTGATCTCGACCGGGGTGTCCTCGTTGACCACGGCGGCCGTGATCGTGTCGAGTCGCTCGGTCGGGTTCCACAGCGCCCACACCAGGAGGCCGCCGATGACGAGGGGGACCAGGACGATCCCGAGAAGGGTCAGCCAGGACACCTTCTTGACGCCGCGGGGGCGTTCGAGGGAGAGGAGAGCCATCTGTCAGAGGACCTTTGCGATCGCGCGGCGCTCGGCCGCGGGCGAGACCGCGAGCACGCCGCGGTCGGAGGGGAGGAGGTCGTCGAGCGCCTCGGCGTCGACGGAGGAGGCGACCACGGTGAACGCGTCGTCGGCGGCGCGGGCGGCGTCGAGCTCGGCCCGGATCGCGCCGCGCAGCTGCGGGTCGGTGACCGTGTCGAGGTCGTCGAGCACCAGGATCGGCGGAGCCGACTCCAGGGCCGACCGGACGTCGGCGACGGGGTCGGCGGCTCCGGCGAGGCGCACCAGCCCGACCCGGCCGCGCACGGCGGCGGAGCGGATCGGCACGACCAGGCCCGCGACCTTCAGGCGCCCGGAGTCGGGGGCGAGCCGACCGGCGATGCTCAGCAGCAGCGCGGTGCGGCCGGAGCGGTGCGGCCCGTGGACCACGAGGGAGGAGCCGGGAGCGACCCGCAGCGAGACGCCGCTGTAGACGGGACCGTCGGGTCCGTCGAGGCGGAGGTCCTCGGCCGCGATCACGTCCGTGGATCCGGGCTCCGGCCAGTCGGCCAGCGCGAGCTCCTTCGTGAGGCCCTCGCCCTCGACGTCGAAGGACGGGAGGATGCGGTCGAGCCAGCGCGGCATGTGCCAGGCGCGGTCGCCGAGCAGGTGCAGCACGGCGGGCACCAGCGTCATCCGCACGATGAACGCGTCGACGAAGACGCCCACGGCGAGCCCGAGCGCGATCGGCTTGATGTTGGTGTCCCCCTCCGGCACGAAGGCGGCGAAGACCGAGAACATGATGACCGCGGCGGCCGTGACCACCTTGGCCGAGCCGACGAAGCCCGACTCGACAGCGGCGCGCGCCGGCCTCCCGTGCACGTAGTCCTCGCGCATCCGCGAGACCAGGAACACCTCGTAGTCCATAGCGAGGCCGAAGAGCACGCCCATCAGGATGATCGGCATGAAGCTGATGATCGGGCCCGTCTTGTCGACGTGCAGAGCGTCCGAGAACCATCCCCACTCGAACACCGCCGCCACGGCGCCGAAGGACGCGCCGACCGACAGCAGGTAGCCCAGCGTCGCCTTGATCGGCACCCAGAGCGAGCGGAACACCATCGTCAGCAGCACCAGCGACAGGCCCACGACGAGCAGGCCGAACGGCAGCAGGGCCTTGGCGAGCGTGTCCGAGATGTCGATCCCGACCGCGGTCTGGCCGGTCACCGCGAGGTCGACGCCGTACTCCTGCTGGAAGTAGTCGTGCTTGTCGCGGATCTCGGCGACCAGCGCCTTGGTGGCCTCGGAGTCGGGGCCGCCCTCGGGGATGACCTGGATGATGCCGGTGTCGGCGGTCTCGTTGGGCGTCGCGAGCGGCACCGAGGCGACTCCGTCGAGCTTCTCGATCTCGCCCTTGAGGTCGTCCATCAGGCCGAGCGGATCGGTCGAGCCGATGATCGTGCCGGTGACGATGAGCGGGCCGTTGTAGCCGGCGCCGAAGTTCTCGGCGAGCAGGTCGTAGGTGGTGCGCGCGGGAGTGCCCTCGGCCTGGTAGCCGGCGTCCGGCAGGGCGAGGCGGAGGCTGAGCGCCGGGATGCTCGCGACGCCGAGCACGCCGATCACCGCGATGATCGTCACGATCGGGAAGCGCGTGACGACCCGGACCCAGCCGCGGAAGAACCCGCGCGGGACCTCGGCGTGCACGTGGCCGCCGGGGGAGGCGGTCGCCGCCTCCTCGTGCGCCTCGGTGTCGACGTGGGTGCCCGCGGCGGCGGCGGCCTTCGCGGCCTTCTTCTTCGCGCGGCGCTCCTTCGGGCGCAGCCGCGCGCCGGCGAAGCCGAGGAGGGCGGGGGTCAGGGTGAGCGCGATGACCACGGCGATCGCGACTCCGCCCGCCGCTGCGACGCCCATCGTGGTGAGGAACGGGATGCCCGCGACCGAGAGGCCGACGAGCGCGATGATCACGGTCAGGCCCGCGAAGACGACGGCGGAGCCCGCGGTCGCGGTCGCCCGCGCGGTCGACTCCTCCGGGTCCATGCCCTGCTTCAGCTGGTCCTGGTGGCGGCTGATGATGAAGAGGGCGTAGTCGATGCCGACCGCCAGGCCCAGCATCAGCGCCAGGAGCGGCGTGGTCGAGGAGATCGAGGCGAAGCGGGTGGCGATGAAGATTGCCGACATCGAGAGGGCGACGCCGAGCAGTGCGGTGATCAGCGGCATGCCGGCGGCCAGGAACGAGCCGAAGGTGAGCACGAGGACGACGAGGGCGACCACGAGGCCGATCGCCTCCGTGATGGTCACGCCGGGGAGGTTCTGGGCGAAGAGGTCGCCGCCGAGCGAGACCACGGAGCCGGCGGGCAGCGCGTCCTGGAGGGTCGTCGCCTCGGCCTTCAGCGCGTCGCGGCTCTCGGGGCTCGTGGTGGTGGCGGAGCCGTCCATCTGCGCGGTGATGACGAGGGCGTTCCCGGCGTCGGAGATCGTGCCGGACACGCTGTCGGAGTAGGGGTCCGTGACGGCCGCGACCTCGTCGACGTCGCCGAGCGCGGCGACCGCGTCGCTGACGGGGCCCTTCACGTCGGCGTCCTGGACGCTGCCTCCGTCGGGCGCGACGACCACGTACCGCGCGGACGTGCCGCTGACCTGGGGGAAGGTGCGCTCGAGCTGGTCGAGGGCGGTCTGCGACTGCGTGCCCGGGATGGAGAACGTGTTGTCGGTGCCCTGGTTGAGCAGCAGCGCTCCTCCTCCGCCCGCCACCACGATCAGCAGCCACAGGACGGCGACGAGGCGGTGGGCGCGGTACACGCGACGACCGAGACGGTAGAGCAGCGACGACACGCGGTCTCCTGACGATGGTGGGGAGGGTGGCGATACGTCTCTGTACCAGGGCGGAGCCGGGCTCCGATACACGAGCGTATCCGATACAGGACCGTATTCGATACGTGAATGTATCGGATAAGGTGAACGGCGTCGAAGGTGTTGACAGGGCGGGCAGGAGGCTGGTGATGACGGCGATCGACTCCACCCCTCCCGAGACCTCCCGCCGAGGCCGCACCCGCGAGCGCCTGCTCGACGCGGCCTACGACGTCTTCGCCGAGACCGGCGTGCACAGCGCGTCCGTCGAGCAGATCTGCGAGCGCGCCGGGTTCTCGCGCGGCGCCTTCTACTCCAACTTCTCCAGCAAGGAGGAGCTGTTCTTCGCGCTCATGGAGCGGGAGAACGGCGCCCGGGTGACCGCCCTCGTCGAGCAGATGGACCGCACGATCCCGCGCGTCGTCTCGGCCGACGAGCCGCTGACGGCCGAGACGCTGGCCGTGGTCATCCTCGACTTCCTCCAGGGTCCTGCCACCGACAACCGCCGCTGGTGCGTGGTCGAGTCGGAGTTCGAGCTGCTCGCGCTCCGCGACCCGCGGATCGCTCCGCAGTACCGCGACTTCCGCGCCGGCTTCGACGCCTCGCTCGTGCAGATCGTGCACGGGGCGCTGCGCCAGGTGCGCCGCGAGTTCTCCCTCGAGCCCACGACCGCCGTGCGCCTGCTGGTGGCGGGCTACGACGACGCGGTCAAGCAGTCGATCCTCGAGGACGAGTCGGAGCCCGCGTCGCTCGAGCGCCTGCGGGCGACGCTGACGGCGATCGTCCTCGCGATCTCGTCCGCCGACGCCTGAGCCGGGCCGGCTCTCGCGACGGCGGCCGCCGTACCCGACGGCCGAGTCCGCACCCGGCGGCCGAGCGGCCGCTGGGGAGTGCCGGGTCCGGTCCCCGCTCCTCCGCCCGCGCGACGAGGATGGACCCATGGAACTGCGTCAGCTCGAACACTTCCTCGCCGTCGCGAAGGAGCAGCACTTCACCCGCGCCGCGAGCGCCCTGCAGATCTCGCAGTCGGGCCTCTCGGCGTCGATCCGCGCGCTCGAGAGCGAGCTGGGCAGCCCCCTCTTCACCCGCAGCACGCGCCGGGTCGAGCTGACGCCGGCCGGTCGGGCGATGCTCGCGGAGTCGGAGCGCTCGGTCGCCAGCGCGCTCGCCGCCCGCGACGCGGTGCTCGCCGTGCAGGGGGTGCTCCGCGGGAGCCTCGCGGTCGGCACGGAGGAGTGCCTCGGCGGCGTGCACCTGCCGCGCGAGCTCGCGACCTTCCGCGAGCAGCACCCGGGAGTCGCGCTCCGGCTGATCCACGAGGGGTCCGGCACGCTGCTCGACTCCGTCGCCGCCGGCCGCCTCGACCTGGCGCTGGTCGCCGACATCGGAGCCGTGCCGGGCGGCGTGCGGACGATGCCGCTGGCGAGCGAGGGCTTCGCGGTGCTCGTGCGCCCGGGTCACCCGCTCGCGAGCCGCGTCGGCTGCCGCATCCCGGACCTGGCGGGCGAGACGATCGTGGGGCTGCAGGAGCACTGGGCGGCGAGTCACCTCGCGGCGCGGGCGTTCGCGGCGCACGGCCTCGCGTTCGAGGTCGAGCTCGAGGTGAACGACGTGCACACGCTGCTCGACCTGGTCGAGTACGGCATGGGGATCGCGGTCGTGCCGGCGCACTTCGCCGAGAAGCGCCCGGCCGGGCTGCGGGCGGTGGCGCTCGCCGATCCGCTCCTGGTGTGGCGGACGATGGTGGCGGTGCCGGAACGTCCGAGCGCCGCGGCCCGCGCGTTCGTCTCGGCCCTCCCGCAGCCGCTGCAGGACGCGGTCTGAGCCGGATCGTGCTCGCAACGGAGGAGGGACCAGCGCCGAGATCCCGCGATGCGCGTCGGACCGGTGCCTCGACCGGATCCCTCCTCCGTCATGAACGGGCTCAGTCGAGCGAGGCCAACTCCTCGGGCGTGAGCTCCAGGTCGGCCGCCGTGGCGGAGTCGCGGATGCTCTCGGGGCGGGAGGCGCCCGGGATCGGCAGCGCGACCGGGGCCTTCGCCAGCTCCCAGGCGAGGCAGACGACCTGCGGCGTCACGCCGCGGGCCTCGGCGACCGCCGCGAACGCGGAGTAGCGCGAGCCGAGCTCGCCCGCCGAGGAGATGCCGCCGAGCGGGCTCCACGGCAGGAACGCCAGTTTCAGCTCGGCGCAGAGCTCGAGCTCCGGCTCGCTGGAGCGGAACGACGGCGAGAACTGGTTCTGCACCGAGACCAGGCGCTCGCCGAGGATGCCGTGCGCCTCGCGGATCTGGTCCGGGTCGGCGTTCGAGATGCCCGCGCGGAGGACGACGCCCTCGTCGAGCAGCTCGGCCAGCGCTCCGATCGAGTCGGCGTAGGGGACCGCCGGGTCGGGCCGGTGGTACTGGTAGAGGCCGATCGCGTCGACGCCGAGGCGCTTCGCGGACGCGCGGGCCGCCTCCTTGAGGTACTCGGGGCGGCCATCCTGGTCCCAGGGGCCGGGCTCGCGCCGCAGGTGGCCGCCCTTGGTGGCGACGAGCACGGCGGAGGTGTCGCCGCCGTAGCTGCGCAGCGCCTCCGCGATCAGCAGCTCGTTGTGGCCGAGGTCGTCCTGGGTGGCGAGGTGGTAGGCGTCGGCCGTGTCGATCAGGGTCACGCCGGCGTCGAGGGCGGCGTGGATCGTGGCGATCGAGCGCTCGAGGTCCGGGCGGCCCTCGATCGACATCGGCATGCCGCCGAGTCCGATCGCGCCGACCTGGACGTCGCCGAGAGTGCGCTGCTTCATGAATGCTCCTTCGCAGTGGGGTGGGTGGTCACCAGGCGTAGTCCTCGGGGGCGGTCCGGTGGCCGGGGAAGATCTCGTCGAGGCGCGCGAGGGCCTCCGAGTCGAGGGTGATGTCGACGGCGGCGACGGCGCTCTCGAGCTGCTCGAGCGTTCGCGGCCCGGTGATCGGACCGGTGACGGCGGGCTGGTGGAGGAGCCACGCCAGCGCCAGCTCGCCGGGCGCCTCGCAGCGCTCGCGGGCGAACGCCTCCCACTGCTCGAGCGCGGGACGGTGCTCCTCGATCGCGGCGAGGGTGCGCTCGGAGGAGCGGCGCCCGCCCTCCGCGGTCTTCTCGAGCACGCCGCCCAGCAGTCCGCCCTGCAGCGGCGACCAGGGGATGACGCCGAGCCCGTAGTGCAGCGCGGCGGGCAGGACCTCGCGCTCGACGTCGCGGACGAGCAGGTTGTAGATCGACTGCTCGGAGGCGAGGCCGGTGAAGTGGCGGGCGCGCGCCGCCTCCTGCGCCTGGGCGAGGTGCCAGCCGGCGAAGTTGCTGGAGCCGACGTAGAGGACCTTGCCCTGCTGGACGGCGACCTCCATCGCCTGCCAGATCTCGTCCCAGGGAGTCGTCCGGTCGACGTGGTGGAACTGGTAGAGGTCGATGTGGTCCGTCTGCAGGCGGCGGAGGCTCTCGTCGAGCGCGCGGCGCAGGGTGAGCGCCGAGAGACGGCCGCCGTTGGGCCAGGAGTCGCGGCCGCGCTCGGCTCCGGGAGCGGCGAACTCGCCCATGTCGCCGAAGACCTTGGTCGCGAGGACGGTGCGCTCGCGGCGCTCGCCGCCCTGCGCGAACCAGCGGCCCACGATCTCCTCGGTGGCGCCGCGGCCGGCCTCGCCTCCGTACACGTTGGCCGTGTCGAAGAAATTGACGCCGAGCTCGTGCGCGCGGTCCATGATCGCGAACGAGTCGGACTCCTCGGTCTGCATGCCGAAGTTCATGGTGCCGAGGACGGTGCGGGAGACGGACAGGCCGGTGCGGCCGAGGTGCGTGTACTGCATGGTCCCAGTCGACTCCGGTTCGGGCCGCGTGTCCAACAGGTGCTCGGCATGGGTGCGATCGACGGGGGAGGTCAATCGGGGGCGCGCCGTCCAGGGGCCACCCCGCGCCCCGCCTCGGGCCTGCGCGTCGGCCGGGTCCAGCGGCCTCGACCGGATCGCCCGCAGCCCGCTGGGCGCGGTGGCGCCCGGCCGCCCGGGTGCCGGGTTAGAGTCGCGGAATGGTCCGGACGACGCAGCGCCTCGTGATCGCCCTCTCCGCCGTGGTCCTGCTCGCCGGCTGCACGGCGGAGGCGACGAGCCCCGCCGCCCCACCCGCCGAGCCGACCGCCTCCACCGCACCGCCCGCCGCCGGAGCCGAGTCCACGCCGCGGCCGGTGCCGAGCGTCTCGACCACTCCCGCACCCGTCGAGGACGTCTCGGGCGAGTGCGTCGTCCAGGCGCTCGACGAGGGGACGCTCGACGGCGTCGACCTCGAGCGCGTGCGCGACCGCGGCACCCGCGTCGGCGCGACCGGGACGGCGAGCACCGCCTCCGACGGCGCCCCGGCCTCCTATCTGGTGGCAGCGGGCGACATCAGCGAGCGGATCGCGGACCGGTTCTGCATCAGCTCCGACTTCCTCTCCGCGCTGAACTCAGTGCGCCGCGACGGCGTCGACATCGACAGCCTCTACGGCGGCGACACCCTCAACCTCCGCCCGACGACCGTCCTGAGCGTCGGCGACCAGAACGGCCGCGTCCTCGACAACGCCGAGCCCGACGACCTCCCCGCGCAGACCGGCTGACGCCGCTCCCGCCCGCGCCCGCCGCCACTCCTCGCGCCTCGCAGCAGCACGCGACCACCGCGGAAGGCGCGGATCCGACGGCACGTGCGCGGCGCTCAGCCCAGGACGCCGATCAGGACCGCCGACACGGCGACGGTCGCCGCGAGCCCGGTCGTCCGCGAGCGGCGGCGCGCCGAGTCCTCGAACCACGGCAGCCCGTCCCAGCGCAGCACGGCGCCGGCCGCCCCGGCCGCGGTGAGAGCCACCAGCACGGCCCAGGGGAGCAGCGTCAGCGCCGACCAGTCGACGAGCGCCCGCCCGAGCAGCAGCACGGCGACGGCCTCGACGCCGCGGGCGAGCGTCCGGACGCGGTCGCGGTCGAGGAACCCGGCCGCCCGGCGCCGGGGGATGCTCCCCAGGGCGAAGCGGCCGACGGTGAACGCGACGACGAGCAGGACGAGGATCGAGGCGATCATCACGACTCCTCCCCGGCGCGCTGCAGCAGGCGCAGACCGAGCTCGTCGACCGAGCTCGCCGTGTCCCCGTTGACGAACACGGCTAGGCCGCGCTCCCGGTCCATCGCGAGCATCGTCGAGTAGCCGGAGGTCCCTCCGTTGTGCCAGGTCACGGATCCGCCGTCCTCCGACTCCGAGGTGAACCAGCCGAGGCCGATCCGCGCCCCGTCGGCGTCGAATCGGGGATCCAGGACGCTCGCCGCGGGCACGCCCAGCGCGGGGTCGTCGGTGAGGAGGGCCTGCGCGTAGCGGGCCATGTCCGCCGCCGTGGAGCGGACGCCGCCCGCCGGCGCGTAGCCCGCCATCGTCCACGCGTCGACGGACCGCCCGCTCGCCGAGAAGCCGGTCGGCGCGTCGGCGGGGAGGGCGTCCGCGGTCTCCGGGACGGAGGTCGCGGACATCCCGAGCGGAGCGAGGACCCGCTCGCGGAGGAGGTCGGCGTAGTCGCGGCCCTCGGCGCGGGCGAGCGTCTGGCCCAGCACCGCCGCACCGAGGTTCGAGTAGGCGTGCACGTGCTCGCCCTGGTCCGCCTCGGCGGCCTGCCGGAGGACGTCGTCGGCCGACCAGCCCGCGTAGGGGTCCGTGCCGCGCAGCTGGGCGAACAGCGTCGAGGCGAGGTCGCCGACACCGGTGGGGAGGCGCGGCAGGCCGGAGCGGTGGGTCGCCAGCTCCTCGAGCGTCCCGGTGAAGCCGCCGACGTCGGCGTGCTCCGCGGCGGGGTCCTCGAGCCCGACCGTCCCCTCGGCGGCGCTCCGGGCGAGGAGGAGCGCGGTCATCGTCTTCGTGACCGATCCGATCTCGACCTCGGTCCGCTCGTCGGCTCCGAGTCCGCCGTAGCGCACGCCGTCGGGCGTGACTACGGCGGCGACGAGGTGGTTCCGCGCCCCGTCTCCGACGTCGGTAAGGAGCCACTCGGCGATCTCGGCGTCGCCCGTCGCCTCGGTCGAGAGGGTGGGAGCGGAGGGGCGGAGCAGCACTCCGCCGAGCAGGACGACGGCCGCGGCGGAGGCGGCGGCGAGGGCGAGGCGGCGGCGGGTCATCGGGGTCCTCCGGAGGCGAGCAGGATCACGAGCAGGGGGACGAGGCGCTCCGGCGGGACGCCGTAGCGGCCGCGGCCGCGCGCCTCCAGCCAGCCGGCGGCGACCAGCTGGTTGACGTGGTGGTAGATCTGCCCGGTGGTGCCCGCGCCCTCGCTCTCGGCGAGCTGGGCGACGGTCTCGACTCCGCCGGCCACCGCCTGCAGGAACCGCAGACGCACGGGGCTGCCCAGCGCGGCGAGCGCGGTCGGCCCGGGGCTCGCTCCCCAGTCGCGCTCGAAGAACGCGTCGGTGCTGAGGCCGTACTGCCACTCGACGGGGCCGGCCGGAGTGGCGACCGAGCCGGCGAAGACGACTCCGCCGGGAGAGGGCAGGCGCTCGCGGAGAGCGGTCAGGGCCCAGAGCGGATCGTCGGCGGCGGGCGCGGCGGGGGTGTCGGCGCGCTCGAGGCGGTCCATCCGCGCTCGGAGCTCGTCGACCTCGCCGGCGAGGTCTCGGGAGGAGGTCATGCTCCACTTTTGCAAACATTCCGTAATCACGGAACTCCGGACCGGAGCCGGTACCGCAGGAGTCGCGGTGGTCCAGCTCGACCACCGCGACTCCTGCGGACTCGGATCGCCCGGAGGCTCAGCCGAAGTGGCGCGGCAGCACGGCGCCGTTCACCGAGCGCAGCTCGTCCAGCGGCAGCGTGAAGAGACCCTGCACCTCGACCGCGGGGGTCGCCGCGTCGGTCACGCCGATGCGCAGCACCGGGTAGCCCCGGCCCTCGCAGAGCCCGCGGAACTTCACGTCGTCCTCGCGCGGCACCGACACGAGCACGCGGCCGGTCGACTCCGAGAACAGCGCGGCCGTCGCGTCGACGCCGTCGCGCTCCATCAGCTCGTCGAGCCAGATGCGCGCGCCGACGCCGAAGCGCAGCGCGGACTCGGCCAGCGCCACCACGAGCCCGCCGTCGGCGAGGTCGTGGGCGGAGGCGATGAGCGACTCCTTCGCGCCCGCCGAGATCAGCTCGGCCAGCGCGCGCTCGGCGGCCAGGTCGAGCTGCGGGGGCAGCCCGCCGAGGTGGTCGTGGATCGTGCCGGCCCACGCGGAGCCGTCGAGCTCGTCGCGGGTGGTGCCGAGGAGGTAGAGGTTGTCGCCCTCGTCCTGCCAGCCGGAGGGGATGCGGCGCGCGACGTCGTCGATCACGCCGAGGACGCCGACGACGGGGGTCGGGAAGATCGGCACGTCGCCGGTCTGGTTGTAGAACGAGACGTTGCCGCCGGTGACGGGGATCTCGAGCTCGAGGCAGGCGTCGGCGAGCGCGCCCACGGCCTCGCGGAACTGCCACATCACCTCGGGGTTCTCGGGGCTGCCGAAGTTGAGGCAGTCCGAGACGGCGACCGGGGTCGCTCCGGTGACGGCGACGTTGCGGAACGCCTCGGCCAGCGCCAGGCGGGCGCCCTGTGCCGGGTCGAGCTGGCACCAGCGCCCGTTCGCGTCGGTCGCGACCGCGAAGCCGAGGCCCGACTCCTCGTCGACGCGGACCATGCCGCCGTCGTCGGGGTAGCTGAGCGCGGTGTTGCCGAGCACGTAGCGGTCGTACTGCGAGGTGATCCAGCTCTTGTCGGCGAGGTTCGCCGAGCCCAGGAGCGCCAGGGTCTCGGCGCGCAGCGCGTCGCCGCCGGTCGAGCGGGGCAGGCGGGAGGAGGAGTCGGCCTGCAGCGCGTCGAGCCAGGAGGGGTACTCGATCGGGCGCTCGTAGACCGGGCCGTCGACCGCGACGGTGCGCGGGTCGACGTTGACGATCTCCTCGCCGTGCCAGTTGATGATGAGGCGGCCGGAGTCGGTGACCTCGCCGAGCACGCTGGTCTCGACGTCCCACTTGCCGACGACCTCGAGGAACGCGTCGAGCTTCTCGGGCGTGACGACGGCCATCATCCGCTCCTGCGACTCCGACATGAGGATCTCCTCCGCCGTGAGCGAGGGGTCGCGCAGCAGCACCGAGTCGAGCTCGATGAACATGCCGCCGTCGCCGTTGGAGGCCAGCTCCGAGGTGGCGCAGGAGATGCCCGCGGCGCCCAGGTCCTGGATGCCCTCGACGAGGTCCTTGCGGAACAGCTCGAGGCAGCACTCGATGAGCACCTTCTCGGCGAACGGGTCGCCGACCTGCACCGCGGGGCGCTTGGTCGGTCCGCCGTCGGCGAAGGTGTCGGAGGCGAGGATCGACGCGCCGCCGATGCCGTCGCCTCCGGTGCGCGCCCCGAAGAGCACGACCTTGTTGCCGACACCGCGGGCGTTCGCGAGGTGCAGGTCCTCGTGGCGGAGGACGCCGACGGCCAGCGCGTTGACGAGCGGGTTGCCCTGGTAGACCGAGTCGAAGTAGGTCTCGCCGCCGATGTTCGGCAGGCCGAGGCAGTTGCCGTAGAAGGAGATGCCGGCCACGACGCCGTGCACCACGCGCGCGGTGTCGGGGTCGTCGATCGCCCCGAAGCGCAGCGCGTCCATGACCGCGACCGGCCGGGCGCCCATCGAGATGATGTCGCGGACGATGCCGCCGACCCCCGTCGCCGCACCCTGGAAGGGCTCGATGTAGCTCGGGTGGTTGTGGCTCTCGATCTTGAAGGTGACGGCCCAGCCCTCGCCGACGTCGACCACTCCGGCGTTCTCGCCCATGCCGACCATGAGGTTCTTCTTCATGGCGGGGGAGACCTTCTGCCCGAACTGGCGGAGGTACATCTTCGACGACTTGTAGGAGCAGTGCTCGCTCCACATCACCGAGTACATCGCGAGCTCGCCGCTCGTGGGGCGGCGGCCGAGGATCTCGCGGATGCTCGCGTACTCGTCGGGCTTGAGTCCGAGGGCCGCGTAGGGCTGCTCCCGCTCGGGCGTCGCCTCCGCGTTCGCAGTGGTGTCGGGAACGGCGGTGCGGCTGTCTGCCATGTGCTGGAGGCTCCAGGGGAGGGGGACGGGATGCGCGTCGATCCTACCCGCCGCGGTCGCCGGGGTCCGGGCCCTCCGGTGGAGCGGTGCGGGCACCGGCGCCTAGGATCGGGCGGGTGAAGCGGGCGGCTCTGATCGGGACCGTGCTGTGGGGGCTCTACCAGTGCTTCGGGAACCTCGGAGCGGCGAACATCTCGTCGGACGAGCCCGTGTACCTCGCCGCGGGCTGGGACTACCTGCACGGCGACGTGAGCGCGAACCTCGAGCATCCGCCGACGGCGAAGTACCTGATCGGGCTCGCGCAGGTGCTGCTCGGCGAGGGGCTGCTCGCGGGCAGGATCGCCGCCGGCGCGGCCGCGTTCCTCACCGGGGTGGTGCTCTGGCTCTGGTTCCGGCGCGAGCTCGGCCCGACGCTCGCGCTCGTCCCGGCCGGCCTGTTCCTCCTCCTCCCGCGCACCGCCGTGGGCGCCGGCACCCGGATCGACCGCCTCGCGCTCCTGGAGCCGTTCATGGTGCTCTTCGCCGTCGCGGCGATGGCGGCGGCGTGGACCTGGTCGCACGCCTCCCCGGGCAGGCGGAGCGGCTGGCTGATCGCGCTGGCCGGTGCGCTGCTGGCGCTGTCGGTCACCTCGAAGCTGACCACCGCGGTCCTCGCGCCCGTGCTCCTGCTGCCGCTGCTCTGGTCGGGGAGCAGGGCCCGGGCTCTGCGGGGCGGCCTCGCCCTCTCCGTCGCGTTCGTCGTCACCGGGGTGCTCGCCTACCTGCCGGTGCACCCGGTCGAGGCGATCCGGTACCTGCTCGAGTTCCAGTCCGAGCACAACGCCGACGGCCACCTGATCGAGGTCGCCGGGACCGCGTACGTCTTCCCTCCGTGGTGGGCGAACCTCTGGTTCATGGTCGTCGGCATCGGGCCGGCGGCGCTCGCCGTGCTGCTCCTCGGGACCCTGCTGGCCCTGCTCGCTCCGCGGCGCCGCGCGCTGGTGCTCTACCTGGGCGCCGCGACGCTGCTCCTCCTCGTGTTCCACCTGGCGATCAGCTCGGTCGCGCTGCCGCACTACTACGCGGCGTGGGCGTGGCTCCTCTGCGCGCTGGCGGGCATCGGCATCGCGGAGGCGCTGCGCGGCGGGATCGTGCTGCCCGCACCCCTCGCCCGCGGCGTCGGCGCGGTGCTGGTGGCCGCCTCCCTCGTGATCGCGATCGCCACCTCGGCGGGGATCGCCCAGGAGCGGCCGACCGGGATCGCGCGGGTGGCCGACGTGCTGCGCGAGCGCGGCCTCGACGGCGGCCTGGTCCTCGCACAGGGCATGTCCTCGGGCGTCTACGTGCCCTACCTCGGCGACCGGGTGACGACCGATCCGTCGTCAGCCGGGATCGTCGCCATCGCGATCGAGCGGTCGGCGCGCTTCCCCGTCGATCCGCGCGTGTCCGCCTACCTCGAGTCGGCGCGGCCCGAGACGGTGCGGCTCGACGACCTCACCCTCGTGCTGGTCGACGGACCGCTGCCGTGACCGCTCACTTCGAGCGGCAGGCCCCCGGATCGACGGCATCCGTCAGCGAGGCGGCCTGCTCGACCACGGGAGTGAGGACCGAGAGCGGGATGGCGTAGCCGACGTTGTCGACGGAGGCGGCCTTGCCGAAGACGACGCCCGACACGGTGCCCTCGAGAGAGAGCAGCGGGCCGCCCGAGTTGCCCTGGTTGACGACGGCGGCGAGGGTCAGCACCTCCCGTGAGGTCGGTGCTCCGTCGACCATCAGCGAGACCGTGGCGTCGGAGGAGATCTCGGCCGAGCCGAGGGTCAGCGGGCCGCCGAAGGGGTAGCCCGCGACCACGGCGTCGTCCCCGGCGGCGACGGCGTCGTCGAGCGGGAGCGGAGAGGCGTCGAGCCCGTCGACGGCGATCACGGCGAGGTCGGCGGCCGGGTCCAGGTAGACGACGCGGCCGGTGCGCGGGGCCTCGCCCGGCGCCTCGACGACCGGCTGCGAGACTCCGCCGACCACGTGCGCGTTGGTGATCACGCGGTCGTCCGAGACGACGAAGCCGCTGCCCGTCACTCCGACGTCGCAGGCCCAGGCCGTGCCGGAGACGCGCACGACCGAGCGGGTGGCGGCGGCGACCTCCGGGTCGTCGGTCGAGACGTCCGGGATCGCGGGCGCCTGGGTGGGAGCGTCGAGCGCCTCGACGACCCAGGACGTGCCCTCGTCGACCACGGTCGACTGCAGTTGGGCGAGGAAGGCGCGGACGGGGGAGGGGGTGAGGTCGTCGATCGTGCGGATGACCGTCGATCCGGCGACCGAGGTCGTGACGAGGGGGACGCCGAGGAGGGAGACGGCCGAGGTGACGGCGATCCAGACCAGGCCGGAGATCGCGACGCCGGCGACGCCGCCGGCGAGCCGGTCGAGCAGGCCGAGCTTCACGCGGTCGGCTCCGCGGCCGATGACCGCGCCGAGCGTCGCTCCGATCGCGTAGCCGACGCCCAGCAGCAGCACGGCGGTGCCGATCACGGCGAGCAGGCGCCACTCGCTGCCGGCCGTCCACGACGAGACGGCGGGCACGGCGAACGAGGCGCCGATCGCGCCCGCGACGATCCCGGCGAGACCGCCGAGGGTCCGGAGCAGGCCGCGCCGCAGACCGTCGACGAGCGCGCCGATGAGGCTCAGCACGACGATGACGTCGACGATCACGGATGCACCCACGCGGAACTCCTGCCGGTGTCGGGGACGGGTCCTCCAGCATGACCGACGCGGGATGCGCGGACGCCCGGAGGCGGCTGGCAGTCCGCGGCGGCTGCGGTGCGCGGGGACGCCGGCGGCGCGGGAGCCGGACGCCGCCGGCCGTGCACTGCCGCCGAGAGGGCGGTGCCCCCGGGAGGGCGGTGCCCCCTAGAAGAACGAGATGCAGTACGGCGTCGCGATCGGCGCGAACAGGCGGTCCATCCGCCCCGCCTCGCCCGTGACGCGCGCCAGCCCGGCCTTCGCCAGGATCGACGGCCGCACCGAGCCCAGCAGCAGCGAGCCCAGGTCGGCCACGTCCAGCGCGAGCTCGGCCTCGTCCCCGGTGCGCTCCACGGTGGCGGAGCCGCCCGAGGCGGTGAGGCGGTAGCGGCCGTCGGCGAGCCCGAGCCCGTCGGCCACCTCGACCACGACCGAGCCGTCAGTGGTCCACGGCCGGGCCGAGAACGCGGCGGCGACGTCGAGGATCCGCAGCCAGATCAGGTCGCCCACGTGGCTCACCTGGACCACGCGTGCGTCGCGGAGCGCCCAGGTCAGCGGATCGTCCACCGGCGCCATGTCCCAGGTCACCGCGGAGGCGAGGTCGACCGCGCCGAGGTAGCCCCAGAGCGCGAGGTAGGCGTCGGCGCCGGGGGCGACGAGGTCGACGATCTCGAGGGTCTTGTCGTCCTCGGGCCCGACCGCGCGGTAGGTCACGAAGCCGTCGAGCGTCCCCTCCTCGTCGAGGTGGACGGCCGAGCGGACGTCGAGGCCGGGCGCGGTCTCGCCGGACGCGGTGCCGACGGAGTTCGCCTCGTAGCGCGACTGGCGGGTCAGCGAGCCGGGGGTCGACGCCTGGAACGCGGCGAACACCGCGGGGATGCGCGGCTGCAGCCAGCTCGTCGCGACCACCTCGACGCGACCGGCGGGCTCGGTCTGCAGGCCGAAGCGCGGTCCGGTGTCGACGCGGATCGAGCGGGTGAAGGCCGAGCGGCCGAAGCCGAACCGGCGGTAGATGGAGGCCTCGCTCGCCGTGAGCGCGGCGACCGGGGTGCCGGCCTCCTTCGCCAGGCGCAGGTCCTCGGTGATCATCGCGCGCAGGATGCCGCGGCGCCGGTGCGTGGGCCGCACGGTCACCTGCGAGACGAGGTGCGCCGGCAGCTCGCGTCCCCCGCCGACCTGCAGGGCACCGGGGAACGCCGCGTAGGTGCCGACCGGCACGCCCGCGCCGTCGAGTCCCTCGGGGGCGGAGGAGTCGACGACCGCGGTGAGCACGCGCTGATCGGCGACCATGTGCTCGGCCCAGTCGCGCAGCTTCTCCGGCGTGAACTCCTTCTCGTGGAAGCCCGCGTTGATCGCGGTGGCCCACGCGGCGGTGGCGGCGTCGGGACCGCCCTCGTCGTTCAGGGCGGCGGGGAAGCGGCGGAGGTCGAGACCGGTGAGAGGCATCCGTCCAGCCTATTCACCCGGGGTGCGCGGGGGCTGAACCGGTGCGCGAACGGTCACCGCGACGGGCGCGCCCGTAACGCGGACCGCCGTCAGAGCACGGTCCACCGCTTCTCGAGCGCCGCGTCCACCGCCTGCGCGAGCTCGTCCAGCCGCCGGGAGTCGAGGCGCCCCGGGACCGCGGCCGCCCGGATCCGCCCGCTCATCGCTGCGATCGCCGAGCGCCGCCGCGGCAGGGTCGCGGTGAACGCGCAGTCGCGCAGCAGCACCAGCAGCTCGCCCGCCCGGCCCTGCGCCTCCGCGAGGACCTCGAGCCGCCGCTCGAACGGCGACTCCGGGACCGTCACGCGCAGGAACCCGTCCGGATCCTGGAACGCCGCCGGCGGATCCGGGACCCGCGCGAGCAGCGCCAGCGCGGCGCCCAGCTCGTCCAGACCGCCCTCGTGCGCCAGCTCCCGCAGCCGCGAGTCCACGTCGTCGGCCGGCCCCGCCCCGAGCTCCACCGTCCGCAGCACGAGCGCGTCGAGCCGGCGCTCCTCCTCCTCGCCCGGGACCGACGGAGTCGCCGACCACCACGAGAGCACCGGAGTCGCGGCCACCGCGTGCTCGCCGATCCGCCGCTCCAGCGCGATCAGCAGGTCCTCCCGCGCGGCGAGCGCCACCAGCGCGTCCACGTCGAGGTGGAGCAGGGTGCCCGAGGCGGGCGGCGCCACCAGCCGGCGTCCGGAGGGAGGGACGGTCTCCGCCCGCGTCCTCGCCCCGGGTCCGCGCTCGCTCGCCCGCAGGATCTCCTCCTCGAGGGTCCGCCGGGGTCGTCGTCGTCCGCTTCCGCGTGCCATGCCGTCACGCTACCGTCGGCCGCATGACCCGGTTCCTCGCCCTCCTCCGCGGAGTGAACGTCAACGGCCGCACCGTCCGCAGCGCCGAGCTCGCCGAGACGGTCGCCGGGATCGGCGTGGACCGGGTGCGGACGGTCCTCGCGAGCGGCAACGCGGCCTTCGACTCCGATCGCCCGGCCGCCGAGCTGAAGCCCGCGCTCGAGGCGGCGCTCGCCGAGCGGTTCGGCTACGACGCCTGGATCGTGCTCGTGACGCAGGAGGCGCTCGCCGCGGTGCTCGCCGCCTATCCGTTCCCGCGGATCGACGAGGAGGCGCATCCGTACGCCGTCTTCGGCTCGGACGAGGAGGCGCTCGACGCCGCGCAGGCCGCGATCGGCGAGCCGGATCCGGCGGTCGAGCTCGTCGCCCGGGGTGCCGGTGTCCTCTACTGGCGCTGCCCGCGCGGCTCCTCGACGGACACTCCGGTCGCGAGGATCCTCGCCCGTTCCGCCTACCGCTCGAGCACCACGACCCGGAACCTGCGCACCGTCGAGAGGCTCGCGACGGCGTGACGTCCGCGGCCGTGGCGGGGCCGTCTCCGGGCTCCGCGAGCGGCACCTCGGGGCGCCTCCGACCTCGGGAGGCGAGGAATCGGGGCTGAGAGCACGCACATTCTTTGGTTAGGCTGTCCTTAGTGCCGGTCCACTCGGACCCTGCGCCGCCTCCCGCACAGCCTCTCGAAAGGGACCCATGCCCCGCGCCACCACGCCCCTCGCCCTGCTCGCCGCCACCGCGCTGACGATCGGCCTCGCCGGCTGCAGCGGCTCGGCCGCCGGAGACGACGCCGCCGCCGACAGCGGCTTCACGCCGATCACGATCGAGCACGCTCTCGGCACCACCACCATCGAGTCGGCGCCCGAGCGCGTGGCGACGGTCAACTGGGCCAACCACGAGGTCCCGCTCGCGCTGGGCGTGGTCCCCGTGGGCATGGCCGCCGCCAACTTCGGCGACGACGACGGCGACGGACTCCTCCCCTGGGTGAGCGAGAAGCTCGACGAGCTCGGCGCCGAGACCCCCGTCCTCTTCGACGAGACCGACGGCATCGACTTCGAGGCCGTCTCGGACACCGACCCGGACGTCATCCTCGCCGCCTACTCCGGCCTCACGCAGGAGGACTACGACACCCTGAGCGAGATCGCCCCGGTCGTCGCCTACCCCGAGACCGCCTGGGGCACCTCCTGGCGCGACATGATCACGCTGAACAGCGAGGCGATGGGCAGGGCCGACGAGGGCGCCGCCCTGATCACCGAGCTCGAGAGCGAGATCGAGGAGAAGGTCGCCGCGCACCCGCAGCTGGCCGGCACCTCGGCGATGTTCCTCACCCACGTCGACCCGACCGACCTCAGCCAGGTCAGCTTCTACACCTCGCACGACACCCGCCCCGCGTTCTTCGAGGACCTCGGCATGGCCACCCCGGGCAGCATCGCGACCGCCTCCGCCGCGACCGACAAGTTCTCGCTCACGCAGAGCGCCGAGCAGGCCGACGCCTTCAGCGACGTCGACGTGATCGTCACCTACGGCGCCGACGAGCTCGTGAGCACCCTCAAGGCCGACCCGCTGCTCTCGCAGATCCCCGCGGTCGCCGACGACGCCATCGTGCGCCTGCCCTCCACCCCGCTCGGCACCGCCGCCAACCCGACGCCGCTCTCGATCTCGTGGGTCCTCGACGACTACCTGGACCTGCTCGACGAGGCCGCCGCCAAGGCCGCGCAGAGCACTCCGGCCGCCTGAGCCGGGATCCGACCCGCGTGACCCTCGCCGCTCCTCCCGCCGCCTCGGGCGTCGCCGCCGTGCGCCGCCCGAGGCGGCTGCGCGCCCTCTGGCTGGTCGCGGCCGTGGCCGTGCTGCTCGCCGCCGCCGTGGTCTCGGTGCTGGTGGGGTCGCGGGAGGTGGCGTGGAGCGACGTGGTCGCCGCGTTCGGCGGGTCCACGGACGGGTTCGCGCAGGCCGCGGTCGCCAAGCGCATCCCGCGCACCGTGCTCGCCGCGATCGCGGGCGCGGCCCTCGGCGTCGCCGGCGTGCTGATGCAGGGGGTGACCCGCAATCCGCTGGCCGACCCCGGCATCCTCGGGGTGAACACCGGAGCCTCGCTCGCGGTCGTGACGGGCATCGTCTTCTTCGGGCTGACGAGCTCCGCCGCCTACGTCTGGGTCGCGATCGGCGGGGCCGCGGTCGCCGCGGTCTTCGTCTACACGGTCGGGTCGCTCGGGCGCGGCGGCGCGACTCCGCTCAAGCTCGCCCTGGCCGGGGCCGCCACCTCGGCCGCGCTGGTCTCGGTGATCAGCGCGATCGTCCTGCCGCGCGCCGACGTCGCGGGCGGCATCCGCTCCTGGCAGATCGGCGGAGTGGGCGGCGCCACGTCCGCGAGCATCGCGCAGGTGCTCCCCTTCCTCCTGGCCGGCCTCGTCCTCTGCGTTCTCTCGGCCAAGAGCCTCAACACCCTCGCGCTCGGCGACGAGCTCGCCGCGGGCCTGGGGGAGCGGGTCGCCCTCGCGCGCGGCGGGGCCGCCCTGGGCGCGGTCGTGCTCTGCGGAGCGACGACCGCGGTCACGGGGCCCATCGGCTTCGTCGGCCTGGTCGTCCCGCACGCCTGCCGCCTCCTCGTCGGCGTCGACCACCGCTGGCTGCTGCCGTTCTCGGCGGTGACCGGCGCCGTGCTCCTGATCGCCGCCGACATCGTCGGCCGCGTCGTCGCGCGCCCGAGCGAGATCGATGTGGGCATCGTCACCGCGCTGGTCGGCGCCCCGGTGTTCATCGCGATCGTCCGCCGCCAGAAGGTGCGCGAGCTGTGACCGCGCTGGTCGAGGCGCCCTCCGCCACCGCCCGCGCCGTCGCGGCCGGCCGCCGCCGCCGCGGGGCCCGCCGCCGGATCGTCGTCGCCGTGCTCGCTGTCCTGATCGCGGCCGTCCTCGCCGTCTCCCTGCTGGTCGGCCAGACCGTCTACTCGCCCGACGAGGTGCTGCGCGTGATCCTCGGCGAGCAGGTCCCCGGGGCGAGCTTCACCGTCGGGCGCCTCCGCCTCCCGCGCGCCGTCCTCGCCCTGCTGGTGGGCCTGTGCTTCGGGCTCGGCGGAGTGAGCTTCCAGACCATGCTCCGCAACCCGCTCGCCAGCCCCGACATCATCGGGATCAGCGCCGGGGCGAGCGCCGCCGCGGCCTTCGCGATCGTGACGCTCTCGCTCGGGGCGGCGCAGGTCTCGGCCCTCGCGATCGTCGCGGGACTTGTGGTCGCCCTGCTCGTCTACGCCCTGTCCTACCGCAGCGGAGTCGCCGGCACCCGGCTGATCCTGATCGGCATCGGGGTCGCCGCGATGCTCGACTCCCTCACCGCCTACGTGCTCTCGCAGGCCGCCGCGTGGGACCTGCAGGAGGCGTCCCGCTGGCTCACCGGGAGCCTCAACGGCGCGAGCTGGAGCGAGGTCGTGCCGGTCCTCGCCGCGGTCGTCGTCCTCACCCCCGTCCTGCTCTCGCGCTCGCGCGACCTCTCCGCCACGCAGCTCGGCGACGACACCGCCTCCGCGCTGGGCATCCGCGTGAACGCCACCCGCCTCGTCGTGATCGTCGCCGCGGTCGGGCTGATCGCCTTCGCGACGGCCGCCGCCGGCCCGATCGCGTTCGTGGCCTTCCTCTCCGGCCCGATCGCCGCCCGCCTGATCGGGCCCGGCGCGTCGCTCCTCATCCCCTCGGCCCTCGTCGGCGCGCTGCTCGTGCTCGTCGCCGACTTCGTCGGGCAGTTCGGGCTGGGCCTGCGCTACCCGGTCGGAGTGGTCACCGGCGTCCTCGGGGCGCCGTACCTCGTCTACCTCATCGTCCGCAGCAACAGAGCGGGAGGCTCACTGTGACCACCGCGCACACCCTGACGGCCGAGGGGGTCACCCTCGGCTACGGCGACCGGACGGTCGTCGACGGCCTCGACCTCGTCGTCCCGCCCGGCCGCATCACCGCGATCGTCGGAGCGAACGCCTGCGGCAAGTCGACGCTCCTGCGCTCGATGTCGCGCCTGCTCGCGCCCCGCTCCGGCGCCGTGCTGCTCGACGGCAGGGCCGTGCACCGGACGCCGGCGAAGCAGCTCGCCCGCACGCTCGGCCTCCTCCCGCAGTCGCCGATCGCCCCGGAGGGCATCACCGTCGCGGATCTCGTCGGCCGCGGCCGCCATCCGCACCAGGGGATGCTGAGCCGCTGGAGCGTCTACGACGACGAGGCCGTCGCGACCGCGCTCGACGCGACCGACACCGCCGCCCTGGCCGACCGCTCCGTCGACGAGCTCAGCGGCGGGCAGCGCCAGCGCGTCTGGATCGCGATGGCCCTCGCGCAGGAGACCGACGTGCTGCTGCTGGACGAGCCGACCACCTTCCTCGACGTCAGCCACCAGATCGAGGTGCTCGACCTGCTCGTCGACCTCAACCGCACCCGCGGGACGACGGTGGTGATGGTCCTGCACGACCTCAACATGGCCGCCCGCTACGCCGACCACCTCGTGGCGATCGCGCACGGCGCGGTGCACGCCTCCGGCAGCCCGGCCGCGGTGCTCACCGAGGAGACGGTGCTCGCCGTGTTCGGCCTCGACAGCCGCATCATCACCGACCCGACCTCGGGCACTCCGCTCATGCTCCCCCTCGGGCGGCACCGCCTCGCCCCCGAGCGGATCGACGCCCCCGGCGGCGCGCAGATGACGGACGTGTAAACGGTTCCACACGGCGGCCGGGGGGCGTATACGATACCTGCAGTCCGCGGCGGACGACCGTCATCGGCGGAACCGCCGAACGCCTGCCCCCGATCAGAGGTCCTCCCCGCCGTGACTGCATCCCCGACGCGCCCCGACGCCTCCGCCCTCCGCGGAGTCCGCGCGCTCCTGTTCGACCTCGACGGCGTGCTCACGCCGACCGCCGACGTCCACATGCAGGCCTGGTCGCGGCTGTTCACGGAGTACCTCTCCTCGCGCGGGATCGCCGAGGGCTACACCGACGCCGACTACTTCCGGTACATCGACGGACGCCCGCGGTACGACGGCGTCCGGGCGCTCCTCGCCTCGCGCGGCATCACCCTCCCCGAGGGCGCGCCCGAGGACGACCCGTCGCTCGAGACCGTCTGCGGGCTCGGCAACCGCAAGAACGACGCCTTCAACCGCACCCTCGCCGAGACCGGCGTCGCTCCCTACCCGGGCTCGCTCCGCTTCGTCGACGCCGCGATCGCCGCGGGCGTGCAGGTCGCCGTCGTCACCTCCTCCCGCAACGGCGTGCCGGTGCTCGAGGCGGCCGGCCTCCGCGACCGCTTCGAGGTCGTCGTGGACGGGCTCCTCGCCGCCGAGCGCTCGATCGCCGGCAAGCCCGCGCCCGACACCTACCTCTACGCGGCCGAGCTCCTCGGCCTCCCGGCCGCCGAGTGCGCCGTCCTCGAGGACGCGCACTCCGGAGTCGCGGCAGGCCGCGCGGGCGGCTTCGGCCTCGTCGTCGGCGTCGACCGCGGAGTCGGGGCCGACACCCTGCTCGAGCACGGCGCCGACCTGGTCGTGGACGACCTGGCCGAGCTGCTCCCCTTCCTCCCCACCGCTCCCGCCCCCGAGGACGCCGCATGAACCCCATCACCTCCGACCCGCTCGACCGGAACCGCTTCCCGATCGACGAGTGGGCCCTCGTCGAGACCGAGTTCGCCTCCGAGCTGCAGGGCCGCACCGAGACGCTCTTCGCCACCGGCAACGGCTACCTCGGCCTCCGCGGCAACGTGGAGGAGGGGCGCGACGGCTACGCCTACGGCACCTTCATCAACGGGTTCCACGAGACCTGGCCCATCCGCCACGCGGAGGAGGCGTTCGGCTTCGCCCGCGTCGGCCAGACCATCGTCAACGTGCCGGACGCCAAGATCATCCGCCTCTACGTCGACGACGAGCCCTTCGTGCTGAGCGAGGCCGACGTCCTCGCCTACTCGCGCCGCCTCGACTTCGCGAACGGCGTGCTCACCCGCGAGCTGGAGTGGCGCACCCCCTCCGGCAAGCGCGTCCTGATCCGCTCGCGCCGCCTGGTCTCGTTCACCGACCGGCACCTCGCGATCCTCGACTACGAGGTCGAGATGCTCGACCACGACGCGTCCGTGCTGATCTCGAGCCAGATCCTCAACCGCCAGGACGGCGTCGACGAGTACCACGCCCCCTCCGGCAGCGAGGGGGCCGGCTTCGACCCGCGCAAGGCGGAGTCGTTCGAGGACCGCGTGCTCCAGCCGCGCCTCAAGCGCGTCAGCGGCACCCGCTACCTCCTCGGCTACCGGACCACCAACTCCCAGATGACCGTCGCCTGCGGCGCCGAGCACCAGCTCGAGACCGAGAACGAGTGGGACCAGACCTCCCAGATCGACGACGACCTCGCCAAGCACGTCTACCGCGTGAAGGCCAAGGCCGGCCGGCCGGTCCGCCTGGTCAAGACGCTGACCTACCACACCTCCCGCGGCGTGCCCGTGCGCGAGCTCGCCGACCGCTGCGACCGCACGCTCGACCGCGCCCGCGAGACGCCGGTCGAGGAGCAGTTCGTCAAGCAGCGCGAGTGGCTCGACGACTTCTGGACCCGCTCCGACGTGCAGCTGGACGGCCAGCCCGCCATCCAGCAGGCCACCCGCTGGAACCTCTTCCAGCTCGCCCAGTCCACCGCCCGCACCGACGGCGGCGGAGTCGCGGCCAAGGGCGTCTCGGGCTCCGGCTACGGCGGCCACTACTTCTGGGACACCGAGGTCTACGTCCTCCCGTTCCTCAGCTACACGGCGCCCCTCGTCGCCCGGAACGCCCTGCGCTTCCGGCAGAACATGCTCGAGGCCGCCCGGGCGCGCGCCTCCGAGCTCAACCAGCGCGGCGCGCTCTTCCCCTGGCGCACCATCAACGGTCAGGAGTCGTCGGCGTACTACGCCGCCGGCACCGCTCAGTACCACATCGACGCCGACATCTCCTACGCGCTCATGCAGTACGTGGGTGCCACGGGCGACGACGACTTCCTCGCCCGCGGAGCGATCGACATCCTCGTCGAGACCGCGCGGATGTGGGCCGATCTGGGCTTCTGGCGCAGCAACGGCGACGATCACTTCCACATCCACGGAGTGACGGGGCCGGACGAGTACACGACCGTCGTCAACGACAACCTGTACACGAACGTCATGGCCCGGGCGAACCTCCGCTCGGCCGCCCGCGCCGTCGAGCTGCTGAAGGCCGTCGAGCCCGCCGCGTACGAGCGGATGGCCGACCGCCTCGCTCTCGACGAGGGCGAGGTGCTCGAGTGGGCGCGCGCCGCCGAGAAGATGCACATCCCCTTCGACGCGCGGGCGGGCATCCACCCGCAGGACGCGGCCTTCCTCGAGAAGGAGCTGTGGGACCTCGAGAACACCCCCGCGAGCAAGCGCCCGCTGCTGCTGCACTTCCACCCGCTGGTGATCTACCGCTTCCAGGTGCTCAAGCAGGCCGACGTCGTGCTCGCGCTGCTGCTGCAGGGCAACGAGTTCACCGCCGAGCAGAAGCGCGCCGACTTCGAGTACTACGACGCGCTGACCACCGGTGACTCGACCCTCTCGGCCGTCGTGCAGTCGATCATCGCCGCCGAGGTCGGCTACAGCGACCTGGCCCGCCACTACTTCCTGTCGGCGCTGTTCGTCGACCTCGCCGACCTGCACCGCAACACCGCGGACGGCATCCACGTCGCCTCGACGGGCGGCGTCTGGAGCGCCCTCGTCTACGGCTTCGGCGGGATGCGCGACCACGGTGGGCGGATCACGCTCGACCCGCGCCTGCCCGACGACTGGGACCGCCTCGCCTTCCGCATCACCCTCCACGGCACGCGCGTGCGCGTCGAGGTGACGCAGACCGAGGTCCTGCTGACGGTCGAGACCGGCGACTCCGCCGCGATCACCGTCCGCGACGAGCGCGTGCACGTCGCTGCCGGCAGCCCCGTGCGCGTCCCGCTCACGCACCAGGGCCGCCGCCTGCACGGCGCGCCGACCACGTCCGACATCGAGGGCACCCGCCGCTCCGACGGCACCGTGATCACCGCCTCGATCCCCACCATCTCGATGACCCCCGAGCCCGAGGTCCTGACCGGGCCCTGAGCGGCTCCGCGAACATCGCCCATCACGCACGAGACCCCCGGCCGGAACCGGGGGTCTCGTGCGTCGCGGGCGGGCGGAGCCGCCCGGACCGGATGCGTCAGGCGGAGGCGAGCAGCGACTTCAGCGCCGACGTGAAGAACGTCAGCCCGTCCACACCCGAGCGCATCGCGGCGGCCGTGTCGGGCCCGAAGCCCTCCTCGACGGCGTGCTCCGGGTGCGGCATGAGCCCCACCACATTGCCGCGGCGGTTGCTGATGCCGGCGATGTCGTTCATGGAGCCGTTCGGGTTGTGGCCGAGGTAGCGGACGACGACGCGTCCCTCCGCCTCGAGCTCGAGCAGCGTGTCGGCCGAGGCGATGTAGCCGCCCTCGCCGTTCTTCAGCGGGATCGTGATCTCCTGGCCGGGCTCGAAGCCGTTCGTCCAGGCGGTCTCGGTGCTCGCGACCATCAGGCGCTGGTCGCGGCAGACGAAGGATCCGATGTCGTTCGCGATCAGGCCGCCGGGCAGCAGGTGCGCCTCGGTGAGCATCTGGAAGCCGTTGCAGATGCCGAGGACCGGGGTCCCGGCGTTCGCCGCGTCGACGACCTCGCGCATGATCGGGGAGTGGGAGGCGATGGCGCCGCAGCGCAGGTAGTCGCCGTAGGAGAAGCCCCCCGGCAGGACGATCGCGTCGACGCCGTCGAGGTCGTGGTCGCCGTGCCACAGCGCGACCGGCTCCGCACCCGCGAACCGGACGGCGCGCTGGGCGTCGCGGTCGTCGAGCGAGCCGGGGAAGGTGATGACGCCGATCCTCATCGGGCGGCCTCCGCCGGGTAGTGGATCCCGACGACGTCCTCGATCACCGAGTTCGAGAGCATCTCGTCGGCGATGCGCTGCACCGAGGCGCGCACCTCGTCGGTCACCTCGTCGACGGTGATCTCGAAGCGCTTGCCCACCCGCACGCCGTGGAGGGCGGAGTGGCCCAGCCGCGCGAGCGCGCCGGCGACGGCCTTCCCCTGCGGGTCGAGCAGCTCGGCCTTGGGCATGACTTCAACGACGATCGTGGGCACCGTGTTCTCCGGAGTCTCGGGGGAGTGCGGTCTTCCGCGCGACCATCGTACCCGCGGGGGTCCCCGCGGTCGGCGGCGCTCAGGAGGTCGTGACGCGGATCGCGTTCGCCCAGGGGTCCTCGAAGGCGAGGGTGCGGCCGTCGTCGCGGGTGGCGACTCCGGAGCGGGCCAGCCGCTCGCCGAGCGCGCCGAGGTCGTCGGCGCCGGGCACCACGATCTCGACCTGTCCGAGGCCGAGGGCCTGCTGCCGGCGTCCGGCGCCCGCCGAGTTCCAGGTGTTCATCGCCATGTGGTGGTGGTAGCCGCCCGCCGAGACGAAGAGCGCCTGCCCGCCGTACGCGATCGTCGTCTCGAAGCCGAGCCGGTCGACGTAGAACTCCTTCGCGGTGGCGACGTCGCCCACGCTCAGGTGCACGTGGCCGACGGAGGCGCCGCCGAGGCGCGGCTGCGCGATCGACTCCTCGGTGAGGTGCTCCTGCAGGAACGCGTTCGGGTCGAGGAAGAGCGTGCTCATCTCGATCCGCCCGTGCGTCCACGACCACTGCGTGCGGTCGCGGTCCCAGTAGAGCTCGACGCCGTTGTGCTCGGGGTCGTCGAAGTAGAAGGCCTTGCTGACCAGGTGGTCGGAGCTGCCGGTGAACGAGCCGGGGTGCCGGGTCGCGACGCTGTACACGGCCGCGGCGAGCGCCGCCTCCGATTCGAAGAGGATCGCCGTGTGGAAGAGGCCGGCGCTGCGCGGCGAGGCGTGCACCAGCTCGGGCGCGTGCTGGAGGATCACGGCCGGCACTCCGCCGCGGCCGAGCACCGCGACCGGTCCGTCGTGCGAGAGCAGCTCGAGCGTCACGGCGTCGCGGTAGTAGGCGATCATCCCGTCGAGGTCGGCGACGCGGAGGGTCACCGCGCCCATCGCGGTGTCGGGAGCGAGCAGGTCGGGGGAGGAGGTGGTCACGCGGAGACGCTACCCGCTTTTGGTTGAAGCTACAACCATTAAGAGGGGCGAGTGCTCATAGGAACCGCATAAGCAGCGTCCAGGCGACGCGGGGAGGCCGGGCGTGGAATGGGAACCGGTCGCCGTCAGGGGCGGCCCCGGCACGAGGACGACACCATGAACGAGCGACACGAATCCGACGAGCGAGAGCTCACCGACCAGCCCGCCATCACCGAGGCGACGGGCGCCGACGAGGTGCGCGCGCTGCGCGCGGACGACCGTCGTCGTCGTCGTCGGGCGCTGATCGCCGGCGGCCTCGGCCTCGCCGTGCTGATCGGAGTGACAGCAGGCGGAGTCGCCACCGCCGGCCGCACCGAGGCGGCTTCCTCGGCCTCGGCCGGCGCCACCACGATCGTCTACCCCGGCGGCTCGCGCGGATCCTTCGGCGGCGGGTACGTGATCGTCCCCTCCTGGGGCGGCTCGACGCAGGGCGGCTCCTCCCCGTACGGCTCGACGCAGGGCGGCTCCTCCGCCTCCGAGCCGGCCACCGGCGCGACCGACGCCGTGGCCGCGAGCACCGCGCAGACCGCCGGCGTCGTCACGATCACCTCCGAGCTCACCTACCAGGGCGCCCGCTCGGCCGGCACCGGCATGATCCTCACCTCCGACGGCATGATCCTCACCAACAACCACGTCGTCGAGGGCGCCACCGCGATCTCGGTCACGGTGGAGTCGACGGGCCGCAGCTACACCGCCCGCGTCGTCGGCACCGACGCGACGAACGACGTCGCCGTCCTGCAGCTGGAGGACGCCTCCGGCCTCACCCCCGCCTCGCTCGACACGGACGGGGTCGCTGTGGGCGACACCGTGACCGCCGTCGGCAACGCGGGAGGGACGGGCGACCTGGTCGCCGCCACCGGCACGGTCACGGGTCTCGATCAGCAGATCACCACCCGCTCCGAGTCGGGGATCTCCGCCGAGACGCTGACCGGGCTGATCCAGACCGACGCCGACATCGTCTCCGGCGACTCCGGCGGCCCGCTCGTCGACTCCGCCGGCCGCGTCGTGGGGATGGACACCGCCGCCTCCAGCGGGACGGCCGACATCACCGGCTTCGCGATCCCGATCTCGAAGGCCCTGGACATCGTCGCCACCATCGAGGCGGGCGCCGACACGGCCACCGTCGAGATCGGCTACCCGGCCTTCCTCGGCGTCTCCCTCTCCTCCGGCACCGCGTCGCCGACTTCGCGCGCGCTCGCGACCACCGCGTCCGGCGCCGTGATCGGCGGAGTCGTCGAGGGCGGGCCGGCCGCGCAGGCGGGCCTCGAGGCGGGGGACGTCGTCACCGCGGTCGACGGGGTCGCCGTCGCCTCGGCCGACCAGCTGTCCGCCTCGCTCGCGCAGCGCGAGCCCGGGGAGTCGGTGACGATCTCGTGGACCGACTCCGCGGGCGCCGCCCGCTCCGCCCAGGTCGTGCTGGTCGAGGGTCCGGTCGCCTGATCGGAGCCTCCGCGTGGCCGCCGGAGCGTTCCCGGCCGTTCACCCGGACGAGCGCGCCACGCCGCCCGTTGTTTTGATCCGCTCAAGACAACTCGGGTAGTGTCCTCGGCATGACGACAGTGGACGAGCGGCTCCGAGCCTCCGGGCTCAAGGTCACCGCCACCCGGCGCGCGGTGCTCCTCGCTCTCGAGGAGCACCCGCACTCCGGGGTGGACGCGGTCCTGGCCCGAGTGCGCGAGGGCCTCCCTGAGGCTTCGGCCCAGGCGGTCTACGGAGTGCTCTCGGCGTTCACCGACGCCGGGATCGTCCGCCGCATCGAGCCGGAGGGCCACCCCCGCCGGTTCGAGCTGCGGGTCGGCGACAACCACCACCACGTGGTGTGCCGGCGCTGCGGGGCCGTGGCCGACGTCGACTGCGTCGTCGGGGAGGCGCCGTGCCTGCATCCGCAGACCGCGAGCGGCTTCGCCGTGGACACCGCCGACGTCACGTTCTGGGGCACCTGCCCCGACTGCCTGGCCCTGGCCCACTGACCGACATCCGCTACACCGCACCGGCGGGCTCCGTGCCCCTCGCCGACAGGAGGAACATGACCGAGGAACGATTCACCACCACGAACTCCGGAGCACCGGTCGCGAGTGACGACCACTCGCTGAGCGTCGGAGCCGACGGACCCCTCGCGCTCCACGACCACTACCTCGTCGAGAAGCTGGCCCAGTTCAACCGCGAGCGCATCCCGGAGCGGGTCGTCCACGCCAAGGGCGGCGGAGCCTTCGGACGCTTCACCACCACCGCCGACGTCAGCGCCTACACGCGTGCCGCGCTCTTCCAGCCCGGAGTCGAGACCGAGATGCTCGCGCGGTTCTCCACGGTCGCCGGCGAGCAGGGCTCGCCCGACACCTGGCGCGACCCCCGCGGCTTCGCGCTGAAGTTCTACACGAGCGAGGGCAACTACGACCTCGTCGGCAACAACACCCCCGTCTTCTTCATCCGCGACGGCATCAAGTTCCCCGACTTCATCCGCTCGCAGAAGCGCCTGCCCGGCAGCCACCTGCGCGACCACGACATGCAGTGGGACTTCTGGACGCTCTCGCCCGAGTCGGCCCACCAGGTCACGTGGCTCATGGGCGACCGCGGCCTCCCCTCCTCGTGGCGGCACATGGACGGCTTCGGCTCGCACACCTACCAGTGGATCAACGCCGCCGGCGAGCGCTTCTGGGTCAAGTACCACTTCAAGACCGACCAGGGCGTCGAGATCCTGAGCCAGGAGCAGGCCGACCAGATCGCCGGTGAGGACGCGGACTTCCACATCCGCGACCTGTCCTCCGCCATCGACCGCGGCGACTTCCCCTCGTGGACGCTGTCCGTGCAGGTCATGCCGTACGAGGACGCGAAGAGCTACCGGTTCAACCCGTTCGACCTCACCAAGGTCTGGCCTCACGCGGACTACCCGCTGATCGAGGTCGGCACCATGACGCTCGACCGGAACCCCGAGAACTACTTCGCGCAGATCGAGCAGGCGGCGTTCGCCCCCTCGAACTTCGTGCCCGGGATCGCGGCCAGCCCCGACAAGATGCTCCTCGCGCGCATCTTCAGCTACGCCGACGCGCACCGCTACCGCGTGGGGACCAACCACGCGCAGCTGCCGGTGAACGCGCCGAAGTCGCCCGTGCACTCGTACTCGAAGGACGGCCCCATGCGGTTCGACTTCCAGAAGTCCGAGGTGCCCGTCTACGCGCCGAACACGATGGGCGGCGCCCACGCCGATCCCGCCCGGGCGGCGGAGTCGGCCGGCTGGGAGACCGACGGCGAGCTGACGCGCGCCGCGGCGACCCTCCACCCGGAGGACGACGACTTCGGTCAGGCGGGGACGCTCTACCGCGAGGTCCTCGACGACGACGCGCGCGCCCGCCTGGTCGCGAACATCGCCGGCCACGTGTCGAAGGTCACCCGTCCGGAGCTGCGGCAGCGCGTGCTCCAGTACTGGGCGAACGTCGACTCGTCGCTCTCGCAGCGCGTCGCCGAGGCGCTCGAGCCCTCGGCTCCCGGTGCGGACGTCTCCCCCGAGGCGGTCGGCATCGGGGCGTAGTCCCGGCATCCCCTCGAGGAGCGCGCGGTACCGGAGCGATCCGGGTCGCGCGCTCCTCGTCGTTACCGGGGAGGGTCCTTCCACTCGGTGGAGTCGGTTCCCGCGCGCGCGGGTGCCCGCCTCGGTCCGATGCAGCCGGCTCGGACCCCGGATCCGCCCGCGGAACCGGGCGCCGACGGGGAGGACCCCTGATCCCGACACGCCCGGGATGTGCGATTTCGGCCCGTCGTTTGACAGCACCGCGATCGCTGCGTAACTTATTCCGAGTCGCCACAAAGGCCGCAGGGAAACGGAAAGAGCAGCAGCTCCTACGTCCCGGCCTCAATCGGGACCATCCACTCGGCAAGACAGCTTTTCGGAGCAGGTCTGCCGAACGGATGTAAAGCCTTCGCAGGATCCCTCGGATCCAGCAACTTCGCCGCCCGGCGCAGGACTCAGGTCCTGAACCGAGCAACGTCGGAGCGCCTATGAGCGTGACGGCATCGCGAAGAAGCCGGATTTGACACGGCCTGCGGATGTGCTAAGTTATACAAGTTGCCACGGCGACAGGGAGAAAGAAACTTCTCCTAGTCTACCGAGAAGACGCGTATGACGCAAGCAACAATATCTTCGATCACTTTCGTTGTGAAGCACCGTTCTGGTGTGGAGGCGGGATGTGTCCGATTCTTGAGAACTCAACAGCGTGCACTATGTTCAATGCCAAT